>QMUP01000232.1 GCA_003660635.1 Candidatus Wolframiiraptor sp. | reverse complement strand
CTCTTAACGACCCCTATCACGAGCTCTCCTATCTCAGGAGAATCCGATCGTACCAGCTCGGCCATACCTACCTATCCTTGAATTAGTTCACTATTTAAGAAACACATCTCAGAGGCTTCATCCAACTGAACTTTAATGAATACTCAATAAAGCTGAAAACTTGAAGAGACTCTGCAAGTCAGAGCGAACCGTAGGCTAAGCCCTAATATTTAAGAGAACTATGCCGAGGCTCATAATCAATGCCGCAGCCACGGTTTCCTTTGAGAGGCGTTCCCTAAGAAGCATTAGGGCGAGCGCTGTTGAAAAGAGAGGCGTAGTCGAGCCTAGCGGCGCGGCGATATTCGCTTGGGTCATATTTAATCCAATTAGATAGATTGTGTCACCGATGCCTATCGCTATCACGCCGCCTAAAGCCATTAACCCTATGTCAAGCTTAGATAGCTGCTTAATGAGTAACCGGTTTCTAGAGGACATCAATGACATGGCCCCTAAGAGGGGGATCAAGAAGATCAGTCTGAGAAACGATAGAAGCACCGGATCGAAATACGCTAGCATCATTTTGAAGCAAGTGGTTCCAAACGCCCAACAAGCCGCCGCCCCCAAGGATGCCGCTATCCCCAGCTTCGAATTCCCTAGATGCTGGGTCTCCTCCCGCGCTTCTCCTGTTATCAACCATATTCCGGTGACCACACATATAGTTCCGATAACTATCTGTATTGTTAATGGTTCACCTAGTAGTAGAATGCTTATCGGCAGCACGAAGAGAGGATATGAATAGGTCATTGGAACGGTCTTTCCAACGCCTATGAGTTTCAAGCCAAGGAAATATAAGGTGTCACCGAGACCCCAAGTTACTAAAGATGTGAAACATATTAAACCAGCCAGGCTTAGGGACAGTTTAGATATGTGATTTAGACTCTGAAGCGGAAAAAGCAGTAAGAAGATGAGCATGGCCGCCGAGGAGCTTCTGAACAAGTTAAGAATTAAGGGGCTCACATTTGACAGGCTTTTCTTGTATATGGAAGCGCCCAGAGCCCAGCAAAAAGCTGCTGACAGCGATAGAAGCTCCCCCTCCATCTATCACCGCCCACCAACCAACCGCTAGTTATATGATTAGCGTCAAGCGGCTGAATTTAAAATTCCCCTCGTCGAGTTTCGATGTCAAATTTCTAGCTGGATAACGTTCCAAAATGACGTAGAAGTGATCTCTCTTAATTGATCGATGGTTTTTCACTTAACATCTCTCTAACACGCGATGTCTTCACGAAATTACGCATCTTTATGAGATGGATAAAGTCTTATAGCTCGATAACATCCAACATTTTAGGATCAAAACAAGGCTGATACGAGATCGGCGTTGAGATTCTGTTATGATGCATTCTATCTGATCTTAAAGGCGGCTCAGAAACTATTACGAGCATCAGGCCAAGGAAGAATTTCCTCCGAGAAACAAAGTAGAGCCGATTCTCATCGAGTTTAAAAGACGGTTTAACGAGGTCAAAGCGACGTTCAAGCCTGAGAGAAGAAGACCTAGAGAGCCCAGCTACATCACTTAGTTCAAGAACGCCTTTGAAAGTTTTCTCCTTAAATGCTCAGATCTAGTTAGACTCAGATGATCCTAATCACATCTTCTCCAAGACTTTTCCCAAGATCTTTGCCTTACCTCCACGAGGCTCGGCCAAGATCGCTCCACAGACCTGGCACTTAACTAAGGTCTTCGCATGATTAAAGATTATCTGCTTATTCCCGCACTCATTACACTGGACTAATAGGAAGCTCGACCTAGGCTTTGGAATCAGCTTACTCCAATCGATCTCGGACATCTTCCTCAACTTCTGAGTCTAGGCACGCTATAACTATTTCATGGAATTCTATAAATAGTGGATTGAGCAGTGAGGAGTCGATCAAGATTGAAGATTCCGGCGACGATCAGAACATACTGTCCAAGATGTCGCAAGCATACTGAGCATAAGGTGACGTTGTATAAGAAGGGGAAGGATAGAGCTTTGGCGATGGGCGCTAGAAGACATGAGCGGGAACTACATGGATATGGAGGCCAAAAATATCCGATTCAGAGGAAGAAGGCGAAGCTTACCCAGAAGCAGACCCTAAAGCTAACCTGTAAAGAATGCGGATACACGATCCACAAGAAGGGGATAAGGCTCAGGAAACTTGAGATAGTAGGCTGAAGGTAACCAGGTCTATTATATTGGTCGTTTATGCCGTTGGTCCTTCCATAACTCTCTAAGCTTTGCCTCAAGTATCTCCAACCCCTTCTCCAAGAGCTTCTCATCTATGTTTAATGGTGGAGTTAAGATTATGGTTGAGAATCGTCTCCTAACTATTAAGCCTGATCTAAAGCATTCCTTGACGAGCGTTTTGGCCAATCTCCGAGCTAAATCTAATCTTCTGGTAAATTCCAATCCGATCATCAATCCAAGTCCTCTAACATCTCCGATTAGCTCGACCTCGTCTTTCAGATCGTTAAGCTTCTTGAGAATATTCCTTCCAAGTCTCTCAGCTCTCTCAACAAGTCCTTCATCTCTCATGATTCTAAGAGTTGTCAAAGCTGAGACTATTGAGAGCTGGCATCCTCCAGTGGTTGACTCGAATGTTTCAGGCT
>QMUP01000022.1 GCA_003660635.1 Candidatus Wolframiiraptor sp. | reverse complement strand
TGATCGTCACCTCAGACCCCGATGAGGTCGTTAAATTCTTGGAACGCGCGATCAGCGAGGGCCATGAGGGGTTGATGATTAAGAAGCTCGACTCGCCCTACAGACCTGGCAGGAGAGAAAAGCTTTGGTTAAAACTGAAGCCCGCCGAGAACTTAGACTTGGTTATAGTCGCCGCCGATTGGGGGCATGGGAGGCGAACGGGCTGGCTAAGCAATTATCATTTAGCGGCATATAATCCCGAAACCGGGGGCTTTGAAGTCGTGGGGAAGACCTTCAAGGGTTTAACCGATGACGAATTTGAGTGGATGACGAAGAGGCTCCTCGAACTCAAGCTGGAGGACGACGGCTACACGGTGAAGGTCAGACCGAAGATAGTGGTTGAGGTCGCTTACAACGAAATCCAGAGGAGCCCGAAATACAGGTCAGGTTACGCCCTGAGATTCGCGAGGATAATAAGGATAAGGGATGATAAACGGCCTGAAGAGGCAGATACAATTCAGAAAATTAGGGAACTATACTTAAAACAATTTGAGAGGAAGCGCCTACCAAGCGAATCCGTAATCCTTGGATCCAGAGGTCGCCCATTGAGCTAAAACGAAAAAGGCGGGAAATTACCCCCGTATCTACCAAAAGATCTCAGGATAAGACCAGCCGCCGGCTACAAGGAAACTTTTTTGGATACCAGCTCCTGAGTGGAACGCGGAATATGCCTAAGGCGCTGAGCGGCTATGGACTGGGGATAGGTCTCCTAACCTTATCAGGTCTCCTCCTCAACTACGGGGGCCTAGAAACAGCCTCCACCAATCAATTCAATCTCTTCATAGTCCTGTTAAAGACATATACCCCTCTTCTAACACCGGTTTCATCACTCCTAGGCCTGCCCGTAATCGGGGGCAGCCAGGTCTACGGGATCCTCCCGCTGATGATCTGGGTCGGGGTAGCCTGCATAGTCGGCGTCGTAACGAGGGGCCTCGGCGGCGGGGCGAAGGCGATGTTTCTGGCGGCCTCAACCATACTTATTTTGTGGATTGCCTCACTCTTCCTATCGGCTCCGGCTTGGCCAGACTACCTGAGCTGGCTTTCTGCCGCAAATAACATGGCCACCGACTTAGTTTCAAGGCCAATAGACCTGGCGTTGATCCTCACGCTGCCCACGGCGTCATCCGCATTAACTGGAGAACTAATGCAGTTAATTCAAAGTAAGATGGTTAAGCGAGCCAGAGTCGAAGAAGACGCGTACTTCTTCTGAGGAACTAATTCGAAATTAGAAAAAGGTTAGGGGATGTTTCAAACGTTTAAACCGATTTAGATACTCTCAATAGCTTCTTGGGGAGCGGGGGCTGCTTCAGCCTTTGGCTTAGCCTTCTTTCTAGCCGTCTTCTTCTTTGTAGTCTTCTTTCTAGCAGCCTTCTTCTTTTTGGCCGGTTTCTTCTTCTTAGCCTTACGCTTCTTTGTAGTCTTCTTCCTGCTAGTCTTCTTCGTACCCCTCTTCTTTGCTCTCTTCTTTGTGGTCTTCTTCGCTCTCTTACGTGCCATTTAGACCTTCACCCGACGATTTAAATACATCCGAGTTATATAAAAAATTTTCGGAAAAAATTAGGGGTGAAATTTCGAACCAACTTTTCGGAACCGATATTAACTCCTACAAGCTGTAATAATAGTTAGGTGTGGTGGCGGGATGGCACAGGTTGATTTTTCCGATTTTCAGAAGCTTGACATAAGAATTGGGCGCGTTATTTCCGCGGAGAGGGTTGAAGGGGCTACAAAGCTGCTGAAGTTGACGGTGGACTTCGGTCAATACCAGAAGCAGTCAATCGCCGGTCTTGGCCATATCTACGACCCAGAATATTTCGTGGGAAAGCAATTCGCGTTCGTGGTCAATCTAAAGCCGAAGAAGATCCGTGGGGTCACCTCAGAATGCATGATGTTAGCGGCGGTCGTCGACGAGAATAACGTGACACCCCTGATCCCGGAAAAAGAGGTCCCCGACGGCTGCAAGGTCTATTAGCCGACGCCTCCGAGGAAGCGACAAATGCAAAAAAGGTGGCGAATTCTCATCTTGACTGGGTTAGGGTGGCATGCTGAAGGACTTCTACGTCGAGGATGCTTTGAGGTCCCCTGAAGGGAGCGAGGTCGAGCTGCTGGGCTGGGTTAGGAATAAGAGGGTACATGGAGGGCTCATCTTCATAGATCTGAGAGATAGGACGGGAATAATACAGGTCGCGGTGAAGAAGGGGCAGGTCCCGGAGGAATGCTTCCAAGCCGCAGATGAATTAAAACAAGAATCCGCGATAAAGGTTAGGGGCCTCGTCAGGCGTGATCCCAGGGCACCGAACGGCGTCGAGATCCAGTGCAAAAGCTTAGAGGTTATCGGACAAAGCATAGATGACTTCCCAATAAAGAAGGGGGTTAAGGTGAAGTTCATACTCGACAACAGGCATCTCCACATAAGGAGCCCTAGGGTCGCCGCGATAATGAAGATACGGGCCGCGCTCTTAAACGCCGCTAGGAAATGGTTCCAAGAACACGGCTTCGTCGAGATACATTGCCCGAGCTTTATAACCGCCGCGGTTGAAGGTGGGGCGACGTTATTCAAGGTAGACTATTTCGGCAGAGAAGTCTATCTAACTCAGAGTTCTCAATTCTACCAAGAAGCCGCCATCTATAGCCTAGAAAAGGTATACAGCATCCAACCCAGCTTCAGGGCTGAGCTGAGCAGGACTAGGAGACATCTCACCGAGTTCTGGCACCTTGAAGCCGAGATCGCTTACGCGGAACTAGAGGACCTACTGAAGATCATCGAGGAATTGTTCTATTCCATGGTCTTAGGGGTCTGCGAATCCGCCCAGAAGGAGCTTGAACTGCTCAACGTGAAGATAGACCCGGAGGTCGCTAAACCCCCATATCCTAGGATAAAGTATTCGGAGGCCCTCGAGATCCTGAGAAAGAAGGGCTTTCAAATCGAGTGGGGCGACGACTTCGGGGCCGATGAGGAAAGGGAGCTGTCAAAAGAGTTTGAAAAGCCATTTTTTGTTACCCACTGGCCGAAGGAGGCAAAGGCCTTCTATCACATGCCCGATCCATCTAATCCATCCGTATGTAGAAACGCAGATCTGCTGACTCCGGGTGGGTTCGGGGAAGTTGTGGGCGGAGGCCAGAGGATTCACGATTACAATCAATTGATGGAAAGGATACGGGAGGAGGGATTGAATCCCGACGATTACAAGTGGTATCTCGACCTGAGGCGTTTCGGACCGGTCCCACACAGCGGCTTCGGACTCGGGGTAGAGAGAATGCTCTGGTGGCTTCTAAAATTAGAACACATCAGAGACGCCTGCTTATTCCCGAGGACGCCGGCAAGGGTTTACCCGTGAGGAGATAAAGATGTTGTTAGAAAAATTCCGGCAAGAGATCGCTTAGAATTCTTCTTCCTCTTCCCATTCTTCCTCTTCTTCTTCCCATTCTTCTTCCTCTTCCTCAAATTCGTCTTCAAATTCCGCCCAGATCATGGCGCCTCGGAACATAATTCCTAGTCCCTGATTTAAGCCTTTCCGGCGCGAAGTTAAAATTCGACCACTTCCACAGCTCGGCCTAAGACGCGGGCATCATCCCGCCCCTTGGATCCTCGTTAAGAAGACTATGAAATCCCCTTCTTCTGGTAGCTTAACTTTTTCATGTCGGATCTGAAAATAAGCGGACTCCACATATTCGAGCAGGCTTCTTAGGTTTCCAATGGATGCGAAAAGGTGACCGTTTAGTATCTTTCTGGAAGGCTGATAGAGGGAAAGTACCATTGGAACGAGGTAGATCTCTCGGGTTTTTTCCACGCCAGCGACCTCTTCCTCAAGCTTACTCCTTAGAGCCATGAGCCTTCGCTCCTGAGCTTCAACCATTTTGAATTCCGCCGAAGGTGGTGGAGGTCTTTTCCAATGTTTACAATCAATTAAGAGGACTAGGTTTCCGCGGTATGCCAATAGGTCTATTTGATATCTGTGTCGATGTCGAGGGATCCTGACATTCCACCTAGTCCGATAACCAGCCCTTTCAAGGACTTTGGCAACTAATTTCTCAAACTCCGTCCATTCTAAGTATCTCGAAACGCGTTCTCCTTCCACACCGTATTCTAATGCTTTAATGATAATGTCGATTTTCTCTCGCTCACTTAACTCTATGATGTCCCCTGATATACCCCAGGAAAAGAGTATCTTTCTGGCTATTTTCTCAGATACTAAGGCTCTTTCCGAAAGATCGGAAATGGAAATGGCTTTACCCGCCTTAGAGTTCTTCAATAAGATTTCTATGATCCTGGCAACCACTTCACGTGAAGGATAATCCATCTCAATACAAGATCACTGCTTTGCCTTTTTAACTGCTTACGCCGAGGTATAGGCTTGCCAGCTGCGGATGTTCTAATAATTCCTGACAACCGCCTTCAAAGATGAGTCTTCCTCCCACGAGGAGATACGCTTGATCGCCTATTTCAAGGGCCTTTTTTGCGTTTTGCTCGACGAGTATTATGGTCATGTTCATCGAGTCTCTGAGCTCTATTATTTTGGCAATGACTTCATCCGCTATTTTCGGCGACAGACCCCCAGTGGGCTCGTCAAATAACATCACCTTAGGATTTCTCACGAGCGCCATCGCCATCGCCACCATCTGCCTCTCTCCACCGCTCAGGAGCTTCGCCTTCCTCTTCCAATATCTCTTAACCATCGGGAAAATTTCCGCGATGTCTTCGACGCGTTCCTCTAACTCCTCCTTCCTCATGAGATATCCGGCCATTAGCAGGTTCTCCTCCACCGTTAGGTTCGCGAAAATATTGTCTACTTGTGGAAGATAGGCGATGCCGTATTTCGCGATCTCGTGGGAGGGTTTGCCAACCAGTTCCATTCCCTCGTAAACTATTGATCCAGAGTATATCGTCGTTAGGCCGAAGATGGATTTCAATAGCGTGCTTTTTCCGCTTCCGTTCGGGCCGACTACGACATTTATTTTCCTTGGCTCAAATTTCATGGTTATATCGAAGAGGACATGTAGCTTCCTATATCCCGCATTGAGATCCTTTATCTCTATCGTGGATCTTCACCCCCCTAAATACGCCTCAATGACTTGGGGATCCATCATTACCTGCTTCGGCTCGCCGCCGGAGATAATCGACCCATTTGCCATCACGTAAACATAATCCGTGTACTGGAGGGCTATGTCAAGCCTGTGTTCCACGAGGAAGAGCGTGATCCCAAGCTTATCTCTGAGCTCCCTAAGCGTCTTAAAGATCTCATGCGCCAAGGTAGGGTTAACCCCGGCCACCGGCTCATCCATTACGAGCAGCTTCGCGTCCGCCATCAAAGCCCTCCCGATCTCCAAGAGCTTCATCTGACCGCCACTGAGCTTTGACGCCTCCTGGTCCCATAAATTATCTAACTTCAGAAGTGCGAGAATTCTAAAAGCTTTCTTAACGGCTTCCTCTTCATCCTCCATCCACCTCCCTCTACGGAGAGCGCTGAAGAATCCTTCTCCGGGGTTATTTGGGTAAGCTGCTAGCAGGTTTTCTAATACCGTGAGTTTCCTAAAGGGTTGCGGAATCTGGAAGGTTCTAGCCACGCCGAGTCTGAAGACTTCATGAGGAAGGAGGCCCGTTATCTCCCTCTCATTAAAGAATACTTTACCTCCATCGGGCTTATAGACCCCTGTTATTAAGTTTATGAGGGTCGTTTTTCCGCTCCCATTCGGGCCTATAAGCATCGTTATGAATTTTTTCTTAACCTCCAAACTAACCTGATTTACGGCTATGAGCCCGCCGAAGGCCTTAGATAGGTCCTTAGTATATAGGATTACATCAGGCATCTTTGCTTGAAAACGATAAAAAATGGAAAGGTAAAAGTTTTTCGCTCGCGATTTACTCCCACGTGATTTCGTTTGTCCTCGGGTTAAAGTTGCCGGTGACTTTCCATTCGTAGCCTCCATCGGTCTTCACTATCTCGTAGAGGTAGTAGTAACCTAAGGGAACTCTGTCTCCGTACTCGTCGAGGGTTATTTGCCCGCTAGCGCCGTAGTAGCGTTCCACGATCTGGGGTAGCAGGTCCTTGATAACCTCGGCGTCATATTTACCCGATATCATAATCGCTTGGGCAACAACCCATACGGCGTCGTATGCATTATAGGAATATGCCTCAGGCTCCGAGCCTATCTGCTCCAAAATTTGTTCTCGTAATCTCTCGGTGACTGGCTGTGGGATCGGCATCTCCACAGGCGCGTACATCGGGCTGACAAATCTTACCTTTGAACAGAATTCGGCGACTTTTTCATCTTGGATAAGTCTTGAACTGCGTACGGTGCCGTCGCTTCCAAACCATCGGACTTTCCACAGCGTATCATATTCTGCCGCTGAGAGGAAGAAGGTCTCTGCCTCTTCGTAGGATATCAATTGAACCATTATGTTCTCTGGTGCGACTCCTTCGTCGATCAGCCTATTCACTATATCCGCGACGGAGGCTACCTCCATGGAGAACTCCTTTGCGCTTGGATCATATTTTATCTCGCCGGCGATTTCTATTCCAAGTTCTTCGGCGGTATTCTTGACGACGTATGCTAATCCATCTCCCCATGAATTATGTCTCCACACCAATATTATGTGGGTGACGCCGAGCATCTTCGCAAAATATGGCGCTATGCGGCCTTGGTAAACATCGCTGGGCACAAATCTGAATACGAAATCGTCCTTTATGGCGAGGAAAGGCGATGTAGATGACTGCGAGATTAACAGGATCTTGTTTGAATCAGCGTATTCCTTAATGTTCTGGAGGGAGGCGCTCCCCATCGGCCCTATAACCACCTTTACGCCTTTGGCATGTAGGCTCATTAACTTCTCTAAAGCCACCTGTGGGTTCAACTCGGTGTCTTCAACGATTAACTTCAATCTCCAATCCGCTCCGACGCGCTCGAGAAGGGAATTTATTTCATTGATCGCTATTTCAATCGCCAATTTGTTTCTCTGCCCATAAGTTGCGAGATCGCCGGTTAATGGCAGAAGTGCCCCAATAGGTATCTCTCCTTTAAGCTCTCCACCACCTCCGACAGTCACCGTGGTCGTGGCCTTCTCCGTAACGGTAGTCGTGCTTGCCTTCGTCTCTGTAACGGTTACGGTCGCCCCCGCGCCTACCGAGACCGTTGTCGTTTCGGTCTTAGTTACGGTTGCGGTGACCGTGCTTGGCGCCGCTGCAGCGGGTGCTTTGACGACGTATCCGATGCCTATTCCTATTATTAGGGCGACGATCACTAGGATTACAGCAATCGTATTGGATAGGGCTGCTTTCTTCTTCATATTTTTCACCACCTTTCTTTTTTGCTGTAGGGCTCTTAGAGGCTTATAAGTCTTTTATGGCGTAAAAATCCAAAAATTCATATTTTACCCATTTACCACACGGTTAGATTATTAAGCTATGGGTGCTAGGAGGCGCATGGGCTTTGATCCCGCCGATGTTCCGCGACGCTATAATCTTTGCAGCTCTTCTGAGCATGCTCAGTACAAGCTTGACCCTAACATATATGACGACGAAGGTCCCGAACTTTGCCCACGGAAACTTCGCCACAATCGGCATATACATGACCCTATTGTTGGCGAAGGTCCTAAAACTTAATGTCTATTTCACGCTGATTCCAAGTCTGATCGTCGGCGGCGTGGTGGCCTTAATCCTATACCTTTTCGTTCTGAAGCCATTAATGGACCGGGGCGCCAACTACATTACGCTGATGATCGCGACAATCGCCTATGACATGATACTCTTCTCGTTCCTTAACATCTTCGCCGATTATCTAACTCGGACCTTCAAGATCCCAGCCCGGCTCTTCATACTCAAATCACTTGATTTCAGAGTTATGGGCCAGCCAGGGCTCTTCATAATCGCTCCCCTTCTAGCAGTAATTTCCGTAATCTCATTTTACCTACTTCTGAATAAAACGAAGTTCGGAATAGCTATGCGCGCTGCTATCGAGAATCCTTCACTCGCTAGCGTGGTTGGAATAAACGTGAATTTGACATATGCTGTATCTTGGTTTATCTCAGGGGGGTTAGCTGGATTGGCTGGGGCCCTGACCCCACTTCTAATAACATGCGACACTAACACCGGGATGACTCTAATAGTTCACATATTCGCGGCGAGCATAGTGGGGGGTTTAACCAACATCTATGGGGCGTTCTTCGGGGGGCTCCTGATAGGTTTAGCCGAACGACTGGGAACGGGTTATCTTTCGCTACAGGTTGGAACATGGATAATCGCGTATCGTTCCATAATTCCATTGGCTTTTATGGTTGTGACCCTCCTCTTCGCTCCAAAGGGTTTAACGAGCATCCCTTGGAAGAAAATCCTGAGGAGGCGTTAAGATATGGCGTTGCCGGTAGCTTTAACGTTCCTCATAGATCTTTTGGCTCTTTTAGGTATATTCGCCATAATCTCCCTCAGCCTGAATATAGAATTCGGATATACGGGGATACCGAACTTCGGTAAATTGCTGGCAGTAGCGGGAGGCGCTTTTTTCGTGGGCGCCGTTCCCGGGAGAATCCTAGCATATGTTTACAATGCGTTGGATAACTTAGATTATATACGGGATACAAATCTTGTGATGACGAATATAAACAGGATTCTCTCCACAGATGTACTCTCCTCGATAACCTTGCTAATTCTCTCTCTTCTCGGAGCCGCTTTCATCGGCGCCATACTGGGTTTCATAGCCTCTTATCCTGCGATAAGGCTTAGGGAAGACTATCTCGCGATAACCTTACTGGCCATGGCGGAGATCTTAGTGATGATAGGACGAAACTATGAGGATCTCATTGGTGGAACAAGGGGAGTGGCTATTCCAGATCCATTTAGGTGGGTTGGGGGAGAATGGCGCTTTGTCGCGGCGACGTGTACGATATTGGTGGTGCTATTATTGATATTGTTTTACGTTGAATCGATTTCGAGGTCGCCGCTGGGAAGGACGTTAAGGGCGATTAGGGATGACGAAATATCAGCTGAGGTATTCGGAAAAGATGTTGTTAAGATAAGGATGAAGGTCCTCATGGTGGGTTCCTCGATAGCTGCCGTGGGAGGGGCGCTCA
>QMUP01000231.1 GCA_003660635.1 Candidatus Wolframiiraptor sp. | reverse complement strand
GTTCAAAAGACGGAGAAGATCCCGGAAGCCGCTGAGGAATACGTCATCGAGAACCCGCCGCCGATTAAATGGGATGATGTCATCGGACTGGAACAGGCGAAGAAGGCGATAATGGAAAGCATAATATATCCGATGAAGAGACCGGACCTCTTCCCCTTAGGATGGCCACGCGGCATTCTTCTCTTTGGACCACCCGGATGTGGTAAAACCATGCTGGCGGCAGCCGTTGCAAACGAGATCGACGCCGTTTTCATGCACGTCGACGCATCTTTAATAATGTCTAAGTGGCTCGGGGAATCCGAGAAGAACGTCTCGGCGATCTTCAAAACCGCCAGGGAATATGAGGCCTCTGGAAAGCCTGTTATTATCTTCATAGACGAAGTCGATTCGCTTACCGCGGTGAGAATTAACGAGGTGGGTGGAGAGGCGAGGGCTAGAAATCAGTTGATTAAGGAGATGGATGGGCTGCTTGATAAGGGAAGGCATAGCATGATCTACGTACTCGCCGCGACGAATAAGCCCTGGCTCCTCGACGAACCATTCATCCGCAGATTCCAAAAGAGGATTTACATAGATCTGCCGAGCTACGAGGCGAGAGTCAAGTTATTCGAGCATTATGCTGGGAAATTGAACCTCGACGACAACGTCGAGTTTGGAGAACTCGCGAGGGTAACCAACGGATACTCGGCGGCCGATATCCATTCGATATGCATGGAGGTTCAGATGAAGGTTGTGAGCGAGTTCTTCGAGAGCGGGGGAGGAGATGAGCCTAGGAAGATAAGGATGGAGGATTTCTTCGAGGTCATCAGGAAGAGGAAGCCGAGCGTGGACCTAGATGGAATAAAGAAAATGCTTGAATGGGCTGAAAAATTCAGAACCCATTAACCTACAAGCTCTATCAATCCTTTTTCCTCTAGTTTCCCTAATATCTCCTTCACATGCTTGGCATCTATTCCAAGCTCCTCGGCGCATTTCTTGAGGTCGAGCTCCGAATCAGTCTTCGACACATAAGAGTAGACGAGCTTCTCCTCCTCAGAAAGCTTCGGCACATCTGGGAAGGATTGTTTGACGCGTTCGGCGGCCGTCTTCTGGGCCTCCTCTAGGATCTTACGCGCCTCTTCATCCAGCTCCTCTGGAGCGTCGACTTTAAGCTCGTTAACGGAGGAAACATTGCTGAAGTCTTCGATGTAGGTGGCCAATTCGTGGAGATTTTTGGCCGCGTCGGGGGCTATCCCAGCGACTTCATCTCCCACCTCGGTAATCAGGGATAGGAGCGGGACCACTAATCCCATTAGCTCGCTGATCTCGAGTATGGTTTCGAGCCTCAGCTTCACTTGCTCCAAGACTAACTGCGTCTTAACCAAGATACTGGCCAATCGCTTAATCTCCGCTATCTCCTCCGCGTAGATCGAGGCCCGGCCTTCGTCCCCCGAGATAAGGGCTTCAACGACCTCCTCGAAATACTCCTTACTCTTCGCAGTCATTTCCTCGTATTTCGATCTCAGCTTCATTATCTGGGCATTTAGATCGCTCAGCGACTGCTCAAGTTTTAATCTTATCTCTTCTCTCGCCTTCTCGTCTACAAACGGATCTCCAGGAGGGTTATCCCCATTGAACATTCGCATGTGCGTATGAGAGCGCTGAATTGGACGGTTTTAATCTTTTGGAAAATAGATGAGAACGGGGATGTTCTCAAGATTCCCGGCGAATTACCTCGCACATACCCTATTCTTGGCCATGGGAGGATCTACTTGGCCCTCATCCGGAATAGGAGTTTCGTCTCACCCATAGTCCTAAGGGATATCTCCCGCACCCGCACCACCATTGGAAGATCGCTTACAACCCTGCCTATTACAAGGCAGTATCGCGGTGGAAGCGATTTGGCGATCAATCTCGCCGTCTCAGAATCAACCCTCGAAGCCTTCGAGATGTAATTTAAATCTGATTCATTTGTGAAATTGAATAGGAATATATTGTCCGCCTGCCTGTAGACGGTCTCTGGAATGCTATCTGGTTGATTCGTCACGAATATGGGGAATAATCCGATGTGCCTCATCCGCGTAACTAGATCATCCCAATAAGTTTCTCTGAGATATAGATGGGCTTCCTCGGCAACGAGGAATAATGGATCTATCACGCCCCTCGTTAAGAGGGTTGATAACTTGCTCAGGAGATACTCGACGACTATCTTCCTCGAATGTGAGAGGCATCTAGAGAGATCTATTACGAATATCCCCCCATCCTGCTTGGAGTTCAGGACCTCATCGAGCTGTATCGGATTCTCGTCATCGAAAAACCCGGTTTCGCGTAGGCTCATTAACCTACTCATTAAAGCCTCTCTCACCGATTCGTGTACCTGGATTCTTGTAAGGCCGTCGATCAAACCTTTCAGCGTAACCCTGCCCTCGACTTTCTCGATGATCCCCCAAAGCCTGATGAATTCCCTTAGACTCGTGGCCGGCGTCCCTAAGATATACTGAAGTATATCGAGCATCGTCTTTAATCCGGCGTCTTCAACAGAAATCTTAAAGTTCCCTCCAGGGATTAGGGGGACGAGTTTTTCGGCGATGTCACTCGCCGATCCATCTGTTGTCTGAGATAATCCGACGTATTCGCCGTTTACATCTAAGACGACTAT
>QMUP01000230.1 GCA_003660635.1 Candidatus Wolframiiraptor sp. | reverse complement strand
CCATAGAACTATGTTTATCTCTCCAGTATCATCTGACAGCACTAGACGAGCGATTTTCCCTTCCTTGTCAAGTCCTCTCCTAAAGGTTTGGGTTGGATATATTGAGGTTATTCTACCTGAAACTGTAACGTCATTTAAGCCAGCAATTAAGTTTTTAATTGAAATTTCAAATCTTTCTTCTTTTTCTTTTTGGATTTTTACTCCTAATTCTGAGGCGAGAATTTTAGCGATGGCTTCTTCTGTAAAGTAGTTTCCGAGCTCCCTTTTTTTTCTCCTTATCATTTTTAGGAATTCTTCTCTGGATATTTCCGGCTTTACCGATGTAACTTTCTTGATTATTTCTTCTATCTGCATGTCAGCTCACATTTCAGCCAAGATTAATTTAAATTCTATACATAAGTATTGTTAATGGGTAATGAAACGCGCCGAAAACAACAGAAATGAGGAAGAAGAGGAGGAATAGGAAATTAATGCGTCCCTTGATATTAGCTGTTATACCCACTTTGAACGACGACCCCACAAACACTATAAAAAGCATTATCAACCAGACCGTCAAAGTTTCCAAAATTCTTGTTGCAGTGGGCTCCAAAGAATTATATCGAAAATTGATTTCAACGAAAAAAGATGATTTCGTAGAATTCTATTATGTTAAACCGAATTTTCAAGACCCGGTTTCTAAAAGGGTTGCCGCCGCGCTTAATGTTGTTTTATCAAAAGTGCGGTTGGAGGAGTATGATTATCTCTTAAGAGTTGACGCCGACATTATATTGCCAAGGCGCTTTTTAGAGGAAAATTTGAAGGTAAACGCGGACTGCGTCGCTGAAGGAGGATACGCTATGCTTATAAAAGTTAGCTCTTTTATTAAGTACTTTAACGGACGGTTTGCAGTAGTTGAGGCAGAAGATTCTTATATTGGATTCAAACTTCTTAGCCGTGGACGCATAGTAAAATCTTACGTTTTGCCGCCAAAACTGACTCGAAAAAGTGGTGCTTACCATTCTTGGAAGTATTATTTCGAGAGAGGGATAGCAAGATATAAATTTGGCTATGGGCCAATTCACATTATCGGTTCCCCTTATCGCGATATTCGAAATGTATTCGCCATTTTAGGCTATTTCTTTGCCTTTCTAAAAAGAATGGAGCGGCACGACTTTGCTAGATGGGTCTTTAAAACACAATTTAAAAGACTCTTAGAGGGAAAAACAAGACTTTGGTAGAAGATACGTCGTAGCTTGGTCGTCAACTCTAGAGGATGGTCTGCCGTGATTATTGGATGGATCGAAGAGAAAATGAAGAAAAAGAATTTGTGGAAAATATGATTTAATATTTAAAAAGTATGGTTGGAGTAAAATAATGAGGGTTTTAGTTACAGGCGGCGCCGGTTTTATAGGGAGCCATTTAGTTGATGTTTTAATGCAATGCGGCTACGAAGTAGTTGTTTTTGATAATTTAAGTAGTGGAAAGATCGGAAATGTGGAGAGGTGGCTTAAGAATGAGAATTTTAGGTTCGTAAGGGGCGATTTGCGTCAGAAAGAGAAAATTAGAAGAGCTGTTGCAGGTTACGATGTGATTTTTCATTTTGCTGCTAATCCCGATGTTAGAGCTACAGCAGCTGCCCATTTCAGTGATGTAATTGGAACTTTTAATTTGCTTGAATCATTGAGGGAAGTTGGCGTATCGAAGTTTGTTTTTGCTTCTTCGTCAAAGCTACGGCTAAGGCTATTCAAGAAGCCTTCAAGCGTAAGGAATTAGGAAAATGTGCAAGAAATAGAGTTTGCAAAATGCTTTCATTAGGAAAAAGAGAAGAAAAACTAATAGAAACTTTAAACAGTTTAATCAGGCGGGAATAATAGAATATAAAATTAATGTTGTCATAATAGGATGGTTAAGAGAATGGCTAAAGAAAAGTTAGTAAATGATAAGGGAGATCGAAGTTTGCGGACATACTGGATTCATGGGTTATATTCAACTGAGGTGTTTGGAGAAAAATCACGGGGTGGGCTTGTTAGAACTAAGGGCGTTCAACTTTTATTGAAAGATATAATTCCCTCCACTGAAATTATCGATGTTGTAGTGAAACCTCCGTTTAGGAAGATAGCCACAGAAAAGGGGGAATCCGAAATTTTGGAGTTTCCTTTAGAGCGAAATCGAATATTTATCAGGGCAGTATCAAAATTTCTTCGAAGTCTGTCTCCTCTGAGTAATTTTGGAGTCGGTATCGGCTCTCTGAGTACAGGTGTGAGATGTGAAAAGTTTTTGCGGAGAGTTTTAAGGGATAAAGAGAAATATTTGCTTGTAATTGATAGTATTCGTGGATATATGTCGATTAAACAGATTTTTGATGAGCTTGCTGATAATTCTTTAGCAGTTTTGTATTTAAGCCATAATTATGAACCTGAATTTGTGGGGTCGAAAATTTTATGGAGTTATATAGAAAAGGTGGAAAGGAATGTTATTAGAAGCTCTGATTTGGTTTTGGCCGTTTCTATGAGAGACTCTAAGGTGTTTAAATGTAAGTATGGGGTTGATGAGCAAAGAATGGTGGTTCTTCCCAATATTTATCCTGTGGAAGGCTTGAAGATTTCGAAAACCAATTCTCCCTCTGTTACTTTGGTGCTTCCAGACAACTGGGGAGTTAAGGCTAT
>QMUP01000229.1 GCA_003660635.1 Candidatus Wolframiiraptor sp. | reverse complement strand
CAACTCCCTTCAGCAGTGCAGCATGCGTAATGGCGGCTGGCGCCCTAAAACGTGAGGGAATCTCATTAAGCTTCGCGGAATTCACAAAAATCGGAGCCATAACATCTCTAATCCAACTAACATTCTCAAGCATCTACTTAATATTGAGGTTTGGTTTGGTGATGTAATTGGAAAAAATAAAGAAATTTTTTAAGTTGAGAAAGAAAAGCGAAGAAGAGTATGAAAAGGCCAAGGAGGAATTCGAAAAGGCTCTCGGAAAGCCTACAATCCACTTCAAGGTTGAAATTCCAAATGGATATGAAGATATGATTCCAGAGTTTATGGAGCTGGAAAGAGACGAGAAATTTAAGGGCAAAATTGAAAAGTTGGTTAAAAGAACTCTTAAAAAAGAGCGGGAAAAGAAAGAAAAAACAGAGGCAGAACCTAAACAATAAAAGATAAGAAAACCTCTATCTCGACAAAATTATGCTGTAGAAATTTAAACTAGAAAATTTTTCTGAATAGAAATCTCAAAAACCTTTTAACTCAATCATCAATAAATCTAAAACTACTTTGGAGGAAAGTCTACGACGCCTATAGAAATGATTCTAGAAATACTAAAGGACGGAAAGTGGCATTCAATAAAAGAAATAGAAGAGAAAACAAAGCTTCATGAATTTAAACTTCAAATGGTAATTGATTTTCTCACAAATTTCAACTTTGTTGAAATAAAAAAGGATTGCAGAGAAATAAAAGCAACTCAGGAATTCCTCAAGATAATAAAAACTAAACCTAAGTAGAAATAAGCGATTTTAGGATTTTATAACTTCTTAAAAATTCCTGTCCCTTCTCAGTAATCTCAAATACGATTGAAGATCTGCTACTCTTCACAGTTCTACACCTTAGAAGATCCTTTTCCAAAAGCAAATTAAGATAAGATTCCAGTTGACGAAAACTTAAATTGCAATGGTACATTAATTGAGTCTTCTTTGCCCCTCCCAGAGAAGCCCTCAATATGTCAGCCACTATGTCTATGCTATCACGATGTCCTCTCCTATTTGGGGCCTTTCTCATATCAGCCTAAAACCACCAAAACTTAAATGACTAATTTAGGGTTTACTTCTCCCCATTGAAAATCTTCAAATCCTCATATTTAAACCTTCTTAAAATTCAAAAATTTTCAGATAAAAGTTAATTGAGATATATTACGCCTTATTTTAGCTAAAAATTTTATTAAAACTTAAGAATTACTACAAACGTTTATTAAATTTAAAATCTACTTTAGGGACTGGTAACGAAAGGCCATTTAAATCAACGAAAATAAAGTTTATGCGTCTTTCGCTACCAGTTTCCTAACAATAAAATAGAAATAGGGAAAATAATTTAGGTCAAGTTTCTAAATATTTTATCTTCTTTTGCGTTTTTTTCCATGAATACGCTTATGCTGTTTTCGCCTATTGAAAGTGATAGAAGTTTCGCCGTGTTTCCTTCTAGAACTGTTTTTTTAGCTTCGCCAAGTTGGAAAATCTTTACAAGCTTCTCGGCAGTTTCAATTGTTGCTGCTGAAAGCATTGCATAATCTATGATTTTTGTTGGATCTTTCGCGTCTATGGTGGCGGAGCGGGAATTTCTGAGGATATAGCCTATCACTTCAGGCATATCCTTTATAGATTCAAGTTTAGTTTTTAGCATTTCTGTTTCTTTATCTTTTTCAGCTAGAAATTGTGTCTCTTCTGGAGTTTTTGTCTTCTTTTTCGAAGATTTTTTCCTTGGCATTTTTAAACCTCCTTGGAAATTGCGGGTCTAACTCTGACAAGTTCTCCCTTTTTTATGTCTAAAAGTTCGCATAGTTTTTCTGGTATTCTTATAATTCCCTTTCCTCTTAACTTTGAGTCTTTTATTGGTTTAACTTTGCACTGAGCTGTTTTTCCTTCGAAGGTTTCTATTTCCACTAAGTTTATGTTCTTTTCATCAAGTATTTCCGACCATTGAGAGAGGATTTCACTATCGATTTTTACAGTGTCCTGCCTTACTAATAGGCCGCCAAAAGTGTCCACTATTAGCTGATTTGTGGGTATTGGTGAAAGTTTCGGCTTGACTTCCTCGTCTAAAACTGGTTCGCCTACTTCCTCTGTTATCGTCTTCTCTTGGCTTTCCTCTATAATTGCTGCCCTTTCCTTTGTTGACGGTTTTTTGAGGGGGGCAGGGGCTATCTTTTCAAGGAGCTTAAGAACTGTCGGTATTAAAACTCTGGAAACTGTTTCCAGATATTTCATGTCCACATTCTTGCTAGTTACAGTGGCAAGGTAAACTCCCTCTTGGATGTTTGAAATTATTACTTTTCCATTCTTTGCATCTATAGTTAGTGAGTTTATCCCGCCTATCACATGGGACTTCTGGAATATTTCTTCAAAATCACTAACTATTTTCTCGACGTTGTATTTGCCTTTTTGGGCTTCAGCAAGAACTTTACCTTCTTGGTTAAAGATGAATGAGAGTTTTACTTCTGGACAGATATTTCCGATTTCTGTTAACGCATTTTCTAGGGCGAAAGAATATGTCTCCTCATCTATCATTTTTGGCACCTGCATGGAAATTTAAGAAAGGGAACTAGTAGATTTTGAACAGTATCTTCTCTGGTACACCGTCGTTCTCTATCACTATGT
>QMUP01000228.1 GCA_003660635.1 Candidatus Wolframiiraptor sp. | reverse complement strand
GAGGATGTTTTCGTTGTTTTGTATGTATTTTTTCAAGGTGGTTTCTTGAAGGTTTCTTAGTTCTTTGTCTCTGTAGTATTCTGCCAGTGCATCTTTTCCTTCTTCGGCTGCGGTTATTTTTGCGGCGTAGGTCAGTAGAGCATCGAAGTCTGCTTTTTGATGTGGGCATACAACGGTGACTGTGTTTCTGAAGGTTCTTCTTCCGCTTTCGCCTTTCATTAGTATGATTTTGCGGATTTCTTCTTCGTTTACTTCGGGTTTTACGAGGACAACTAGTTTTGGTGACGGTTCATCGTTTATTTTTATTTCTTGCCATATTTCGTCTCCGTAGCCTATTACTATGGTGTTTCTTTCGTTGAAGAGTTCTCCTCGTTCTATGGCTCTTCTTCTTTCTTTTTTAACTAGTATCTGCTTGGTTCTTTCTTTTATTGCTTCGTAGAGTTTGAGTTTTGGTCCTCTTAGCATTTCGGCTGCTTTTTTCTCTACGTGTTCTATTACGAGTGGGAAGGGTGTGAACCAGTATCGGCCGTCTCCTGAGGCGAAGTGGGGTAGTTTTCCGTGCATTTCTTGGAGGGTTGTTTCTATGTCTGCTGGTTGGAGGTTTTCTCGTTTGAAGGTTTCTGGTTCGTAGGTCATTAGGGCTATGTTTTTGAGGTCTGGGAAGACTTTGAGTGGTTCTTTGAAGGTTTCGTATGTGTATGTTTTTAGTAGGACTGCTGTTGCGATTCTTAACGCTAAGGCTGGTTTTGTGCATTCTGCTACTGAGCCTAGTCTGCCTTCTTCTGAGATTATGTCTCTGTTTGCGGCGTCTCTGAACTCTCTACGGCTTTCGGTTAGGACTCTGCTTCTTATGCCTCTGTCTCTGAGGTCTATGTGCCATGGCATTATGAGTGCGGCGTCTTCCGTTCCTCTTAGGAATCTTCTGATGACTTTTCTGGTTATTCTTATGGCGTCTCTTGTTTTTTGTAGGTCTTTGTTTCTTGTTACGAATTCTTGGAGTACTTCGATGTATTTTGGGTGGAATGGGTATGTGTCTTTTATTGTTACTACTTTTCCTGTTTCTGTGTAGGAGAATTGCCAGTCTGATTCTGTTCCGAAGAGTTTGTGGTTTTGTCTGTAGGCTGAGTAGAAGGTGTCTCTTGTTTTCCAGGCTTCTGTTTCAGGTATTTTTTTGAAGATTCTTTTCTGTAGGACTTTTACTACGTCGTCTGGTGAGACGGGCACCTTTATTCTTGTTGATTCTCGGCTTAACACGGTTACTATTTTTCCAGCATAGCCTGTGAACACTTCTTCTTCGAGGAGCACTTTCTGGCCTTCGACTACTCTGTATTCTGCTTGAACTGAGGCTACTAGGGCTGTTTTTGGTGTGCTTTCTACGGCTCTTGCCAGATAGTCGAGGAAGAGGATGACTTTTTCTCCGTAGTCTTTGAGTCTTGATTTGTACATGTTGAAGACGTAGTGGACTATTTCGTCCATTAGTATGAGGATTGGTTGTTTTGCTTCGCTTAGTATTTCTTTGATTAGGTTTACGTCTGGTGCTGGCGATTTTTCGTCGTCTAGGTGTTTTATTTTTGCGTAGGCTCCGAGTTTGTAGGCTAGCATGCCCCATATGGTTTTGATAGTGAAGCCTTCTGCTTTGTAGGGTTGGTCTGGGTGGGGTACTAGTTCGGCTCGGCTTCCGTCCATGATTATGATTATTGGTTTTTCTGTTTGGGCTATTTTTGCTGCTAGTGTTTCGCTTATTGTTTTGATTTTTTCTGGGTTTTTGAAGGCGTGGTAGAGGCATATTTGGGTGTGGGTTTTTCCTCCTCCGAAGAATGAGGTTAGGAGGAATATTGCGCCTCCTTTTTGGCTTTTTAGGGTTTCTGCGACTTCTTCTATTAGTTCTTCCATTGATTTTGTTAGGTAGGTGCGTTTGAAGAATTCTTCTGGGGTTGCGTATATTGGTTCTTCTTTTCCTTTTAGTATGTCTGCGAGGTCTGGTGCGGCTTTATCGTCAAGTCTTGCGTCGTAAACGTCTTCCCATACTTCAATTTGTTTTTCTTGTACTAGGGATTTTATTCCCATTATTTTCTTTTCCCCATTTATTTGAGGAATTTATCTAATTTTGATAATGTTGGTTCTAAATATTCAACTATTCGGTTGCAGAGGGTTTTTTCTATGTCTTTGTTGGGTAGTACTTTGGCTAAGATTCTTGCTAGGGTTATGGCGTCTTGTACTTGGGCTGGGTATTTTGCTTTTAGTTCGTCTAGTTTTCTTTTGAATTCTTCTCGTGAGTATGTGACTGCTAGGTATTCTAGGTAGTGTAGGGCGTCGACTGTGCATCTTATGTTTGGTTCTTTTTCTCCTACGCCTCTGACTTCGAGAAGTTCGGCGAGTTTGGTTCTTTCTGTTGAGGTGGGTTCAATGAGGGTTAGGGTTTTCTGTTTTGCTACTTTTGCTCCGGGTTCTTGGCTTCCGCCTCTTAGTATTTTCCATGTTTTTACTGCTAGGTTTAGGTCGAGTGATGTTCCTATTGAGAATATTCTTGCGTCTGTGCTCTCTAAGGTTTTCTTTTTTGCTCCGGCCATGGTTGATTTTATTAGAAGGTAGTACATGGCGTCTGGATTTTTGACTCCTTCTTCTAGCTCGGCTTTTCTTTCGAGTGCTT
>QMUP01000227.1 GCA_003660635.1 Candidatus Wolframiiraptor sp. | reverse complement strand
AATCTGCGAACGTGCGGTCGAACACCGGACCTATAGTAAGTCTAGAGGCTTCGAGGTTGCTGTGAGGCTTCTTAGAAAGCTCGGTTTAAGAGATGCTGAAAAGTGGTCTAAGGGCTATCCGCATCAGCTCAGCGGAGGCATGAAACAGAGGGTTCTCGTAGCTATGGGTATACTCGGAAATCCTAGGGTAGTATTCGTCGACGAACCAACGAAAGGTTTAGACGTTATAAAGAAATCTCTACTTATAACCCTGCTTAAAAGGGCTAGGAGAGAGTCGCACTCAACGTTCATCATAGTTTCACACGACTTGGGTTTTGTGAGGGAGATTACCGATAGAGTCTGCGTAATGTATTGCGGGCAAGTCGTCGAGTTATCTCCGACCAAGGACTTCTTCAAGGAGGCTCTACACCCATACTCTGAAGCCTTACTTGAAGCCCTACCTGAAGGAGGCTTAAAGCCCCTCGAAGGAGAAATGCCGAGTATGGTGAACCCGCCAGCAGGGTGTAGGTTTCATCCAAGATGTAAATACGCCACAGAAATTTGTAGGAGGGTTGTCCCAGCCGTTAAAAGCTTTGAGGGTAGACTTGTTAGATGCCATCGGGCTGGTGAGTTTAGTTGAGTGTCTACGGCTTCAACGAGGAGCTATGGGTTAGACTCCTCGAAGCTCACTGGAATAGCGGTGAAAGAGACGTTGAAACCATACTAAGGGGTCTAAGAAAGTTTGGGGTCGAAGAAGGAGAAATCATAGACCTGGGTTGCGGGATAGGCAGACTATCCATAAGGCTGGCGTTAAGAGGATATAGGGTTCTGGGTATAGACCTATCCCCCCTATGCGTCATGAGGGCTAAAAGCCTAGCTAGACATTACGGAGTGGAAAATAGAACCAAGTTTATAGTCGGGGACTATTACAACCTAGAAAAACACGTAAAAGAGCAGAAAAAATTTCATGCGGCCTTAAACTTTCAAACGGTGAGTTGGAAGGGAAAAGAGACGGCGGAAAAGCTCGCAAAGCTCTATCTCACCCTATCTAGGTTTATGGAGAGTGGAGGCTTACTTATAATCCAAGAGGTATGCAGAGAACTTTTAGTTAAAGCCATGCTTGAGGCCCCAACGATTTTAAGATGGTTTAAAGAGTATAATGGCTTACTCTACCTTAACAAGTGGAGCTATAACCCTAAAACTTCAACCTTAGCTTCCGTTAAGCGAATCTATGAGGAGAGTAACCGTCACTACAGGCTTGTAGCAGAGATTAGAAGGGAGAGCTACCTACCATCCATCCTGGAGTATCGGAGTGTTTTAGAGAGCTCTGGGTGGGAAGTGATCAACGTTAACCCCTCGGTCAAAGTTAACATGGAAAATTTTGGTGATTACTCGGAGAATCCATGGCTTCTCTACAGCTTTACCCTTACGGCCCGTAAAAGATAAATATCTTCTCTTATAGTATTACTAATCTATTAAAGAGTAATACTGAAAGGTGTCGGGTATGAGTAGGAGAAGTTTAGCCATGATAGTCGCCGTCTTGCTTGTGGTCTCGGGTGTATGCGGGTATCATTACGTAATGTTAAGTGGTAGACAAAAATCGACTGAACCCACCACTCTAAGGATAGGAACTACCATGCCTATTAGAACGGACAACATGTTCGCAGACTACTACTTTGGAATAGTAACGAGTCTAAGTCATGATAGACTTATGAGGTTAGACGCTAAGGGTAGGGTGATTCCAGAACTCGCTGAAAACTGGGAAGTCAAGGAGGAAGGTAAGGTCTGGATACTGCATCTAGTTAAGAACGCTACATGGCATGATGGAAAGCCCTTAACAGCCGAAGACGTAGCCTTCAGCATAAACTATCTCTTAGAAAAAGTCCCAATATACAAGTTTCATCTGAGGCTCGTTGAGAGAGCCGAAGTGGTAGACGATTATACGGTTAAGATCTCACTTAAAGAGCCTTGGGCAAGGTTTACCGTAAACCTTCTGGTGGTTAGGGTTATACCGAAACATGTATGGGAGAAGGTCGACGAGCCATTAAAGTATCACGGAGAAGACGTGAACATAGGCTCGGGTCCTTATGTCTATAAGAGCTTCGACGAAGCTACCGGAACTATAGTTTTTGAGGCGAACCAGAATTATAGGCTTGGAAAACCTAAAGTCGACAAGGTGACGTTCAAGCTTTATAAGAGTACCGAGGCGATGATTATGGCCTTAAAGAGGGGAGATATAGATACCGTATACCACTATGCTAGAGGGGTGGAGCCTCTGTATGTACCTGTTCTCATAGAAGACCCGAACATAGACTTCATGATTAAACCAAACCTTGGAGTCGACAATAACCTCTGGTTTAACACGAAACTCTACCCATACAACCTAACGGAATTTAGGCAGGCGGTAAGCTACGCACTAAACTATAGAGACTACGTTAATTCGATAATGGCTGGCTACGCTGAAGTCCCGAATGCGGGTTTTGTTCCGAAGGGTTGGTCATACTTTAAGGAGACTAGAAAGCTTGAAACAAACCTTGAAAAAGCCTGTGCGATGCTGGACGCCGTGGGGCTTAGAGACCTGAACGGCGATGGGTGGAGAGACTTCTCAAACGGAACGACGTTAACCATTCCGATCTTAGTTAGAACAGACTTACCTGAAGCTGGAAGGCTT
>QMUP01000226.1 GCA_003660635.1 Candidatus Wolframiiraptor sp. | reverse complement strand
TCCGGGTCCTCCGCCTCCATGTGGGGTTGAGAAGGTTTTGTGGAGATTTAGGTGGATTATGTCGAATCCCATGTCTCCGGGTCTAACCTTTCCAAGTAAGGCATTTAGGTTTGCTCCATCATAGTATAGTAGTCCGTCTACTCCATGAATTATCTCAACGATTTTCTCGATATCCTTCTCGAAGATTCCCAACGTATTCGGATTTGTGAGCATGATCCCAGCCACATCCTCATCAACCATCTTCTCAAGTTCTTCGACGTCAACACATCCATACTCATTGCTCTTAACAACCCTTACCTCGAATCCTGCCATGGTCGCGCTCGCTGGATTAGTTCCATGAGCTGAATCCGGTATTATCATTATCCTCCTATCCCTGCCCTTGGATCTATGATATTCTCGTATGATTAGGCATCCGAGGAATTCTCCGTGAGCTCCAGCCGAGGGTTGGAATGAGAATCTATCCATTCCAGTGAGCCTCTTCAATAATTGCTCTAAATCGTAGAGAAGCTTTAGGCATCCCTGAACGGTTTCTTCGGGCTGAAGTGGATGAACTTGGAGAACTTTTGAACTTGATGCAATCTCCTCATTCAATATGGGATTGTATTTCATCGTGCAGCTTCCAAGCGGATACATGCCTGTTGTTATCGAATAGTTCATCTCACTTAGCCTCGTGAAGTGTCTGACAACATCCAATTCGGAGAGTTCAGGTAGATTAAGATCCCTTCTTCTGAGCTCTTCGGGAATCTCGTTTAAAGCGTCTTCAAGCGACCTCTTTAATTCTGGTTCGAGTCTCGGAAACTCGAATCCATGTGCTCCCGATCTGCTCAGCTCGAATATTAGAGGCTCTTCAAACCTCGCTTGCCTAAACTTCATCTCTCCACAACCTCCTTAACGGTGTTCACGTATTGATCGATGTCCTGCTTCGAGTGGATCTCGGTCACACATGTTAAGATGCTGTTACCCAATTCCTCGAACTCTCTACTCAGATCTATTCCCCCAACGATTCCTCTTTCGAGAAGTTTTCTCAGCAATTCATTGGATGGATATCCGTTAACTCTGTAGGCGAACTCCTTAAAGTGAGGCGCATCAAATAATGGGACGTTCACACCACTTATCTCAGAGAGCTTCTTAATCATGTAATTGGTCCTCGCTAAGATCTGTCTTCCAAGCTCGATGAAACCATTCTTACCCAAGAGGCTTAGATACGCGGCGACCGCGACCGCGCATAGAGCTTGATTTGTGCAGATATTGCTGGTCGCCTTCTCTCTCTTGATGTGCTGCTCTCTGGATTGGAGGATCATGCAGTAGGCTCTCTCATCATCTCTGAGAGTTTTAGTCATTCCTATCAATCTTCCCGGAAGCGAGTGAAGTAGCCTTGGCTCGAGTCTGCATCCGAGAATTCCGAGTAATGGTCCACCGAAGCTCATGGGTAGTCCAAGCGGCTGGCCCTCTCCAACAACTATATCTGCTCCAAGTCTTCCCGGGGCTTCGAATATTCCCAGAGCCGATGGATCGACTCCCACTATGAATAATGCGCCTGATTCATGGGCCAATTCGCCAACCGTTTTAATGTTCTTTGTGATGAACCCCAAGTATGATGGATACTCTATGTAGATGGCCGCGACATCTCGATCGAGCTTATTCTGGAGATCCTCGACGTCCACGGATCCATCTTCGAGATGCATATAATCCTCCAACCTCAACCTCATCCCAGATGAATAGGTTGATGCAACTTCTCTTCGCTGAGGTGAGATGTAATGAGGATAGAGGATCTTCTTACGCCCAGTCACTCTAGCCGCCATCCTGAAGGCCTCTCCCAAAGCCGTCGCCCAATCATACATCGAGGCATTAACGACATCTATCTCAAGAAGTTCTGCTAGGAGGCTTTGATACTCGAAGAGGGCTTGGAGGATTCCTTGAGAGACTTCAGGCTGATATGGAGTATAGGATGTGAGGAACTCGCTTCTCGAAGCTATCTCTTTAACCGCGGATGGAATATAGTGTGGCCAAGCCCCTCCACCTATAAACAGCTTCAGTTCATCCATGCATTTATTCTTTGAGAGAATCTTTTTGATGATCTCCTTAACCTCGATCTCGGACTTTGAGGGTGGAAAATCGAATCTTTCCAAGAGATACTTCGATGGAATATCGTTGTAGAGCTCGTCTATGTCTTTGACGCCGATCTCCTTCAGCATATGCTTAACCTCATCTTCGGTTGGAACGACGTATGGAATCTCCCTCCCCATAGTTCTCGCAGTAACTTAGCTTTGAGACCGTATAATCATTTCCAGAGAATTGGAGCAAATAGATAATAAGATCCATGGATAAGCTATTCGCATGTTGAAGGCGATCTGTCTCATAAGGAAGAAGCCTGAGCTAAGCTTTCAAGACTTTAGAGAGTATCTGCTCAAAACCCATGCCCCAAACTATGGGAAGAAGCTGCCCGGACTCAAGAGATACGTGGTAAACATCGTTACTGGAGGATATATGCTTGAGGAGAGGCCATGTGATGGAATAGCGGAGCTGGAATTCGCTGATGAAGAATCATTTCTAAAGGCGATGGAGAGTCCTGAGGGAAGAGCCGCGGCTGAAGACTTAATGAATGTAGCGGAGAAGGTTGACGTCATCTTCCTTGAGGAGAAGGTGGTGAAGAAGCC
>QMUP01000225.1 GCA_003660635.1 Candidatus Wolframiiraptor sp. | reverse complement strand
TGCGGAATAGCCGATGGACTCCTTTTGTCCGTCTTCTCGGCCTTCAGAAGGCCCGTGGTAATGGCTCCAGCCATGCACTCCTCTATGTGGAACTCCCCCTTCCTTCGGGAAAACATGGAAAAACTGAGAGCCGCCGGCGTCCATTTTGTGGGGCCGGTTGTGGGAATACTATCCTCGGGCGAAAGCGGAATGGGAAGGATGGCCGACCCCGTAGAGATACTGAGATTCTCAGAGAAACTGCTCGGAGAGGCCGGCAAATTGAAGGGGAAAAAGGTCATCATTGCTTACGGCAGGACCGAGGAGGAAATAGACCCCGTCAGGGTGATCACCAACCGATCCAGCGGCAAAATGGGCTACTACCTGGCGGAAAGGGCAAAGGCCCTGGGGGCCTATACGATCCTCGTGGAGGGTGAGATCTCCTACGTATCCCCCGTCGGCGACGAGAAACATAGGGTGCGCACACATTCGCAGATGCGTGATGCCATGATGAAATTATCCCCCGAGGCCGACGTCATAATTATGAGCGCCGCCGTCTCCGATTTCAGGCCGGAAGCAAGAAGCGAGGAAAAAATAAAGAGAGGAAACACCCTTGAGCTGACCCTCGTGCCAACCGGCGACATCCTCGCCGAGATAGGCAAAAACAAAAAAGAGGGACAGGTATTGGTCGGCTTCGCCCTCGAATCGAAAAACCTCGAGGAAATTGCCCGGGAAAAACTCTCCAGAAAGAACCTCGATATCATCGTGGGCAACACCGTCGAGGCTCCGGGAAGCGATGTCCTCGACGGTTTTATCCTGGATAAAAAGGGCGACGTGAGGAAATTCAAAGGGGCTCATAAGGCGGAGGTCGCTTCGGCCATCTTCGAAAAAATAGTCGAGTTTTTGGGAGTTTAGATTGAGAAAAGAAAACCTTGAACTTTTTCTCTGGTTGAAGGAAGTCCTCGGCGTGGAAGAGGTATTTCTCGGAGAGCGCTACGAGGTGAGAGATAAGCTCTCTCTTCTCGAGGCCCTCAAAAGGCAGGTCTTTAAGTGCCAAAAGTGCCCCCTTCACAGGACGAAGACAAATTACGTCTTCGGCGATGGAAACCCTGACGCTGGCCTTTTGCTTGTGGGAGAAGCCCCCGGGCGCGATGAAGACCTCCAGGGCATCCCCTTCGTGGGAAGAGCAGGGAAACTCCTCACGGAGCTACTCAAGGAGGCCGGCCTCGACAGAAAAAAAGACGTCTATATCGCCAACGTCCTCAAGTGCAGGCCGCCGGGAAACAGGGACCCCAAGCCTGACGAGATAGCAGCCTGCAGTCCTTATCTGGACGCCCAGATAAGGATCATAAAGCCGAAAGTGCTCGGAGCTCTCGGCCGTTACAGCGGACACTTTCTGTCCGGCCAGAACCTGCCCCTCTCGTCGCTTCGGGGAAGGGTGATGAGAAGCATATACGGGATAAAACTGGTCGTCACCTACCATCCCGCTGCCATCCTGAGAAACCCAAACCTCATCGACCGTTCCCGGAAGGACTTCGAGCTCATGCTGAAGCTCCTCAGGGAGGAGGACTGAGAGCCTGCCGGCCTTTTAGGCAAGAACTCCAATGAAAAAGATGAAAAAAGAAACCGAGATCCTTGAGAAAACCATTGAATTCGTCAAAGACTGCCTGAAGGACGAGAGCTGGGGCCACGGTTGGCAGCACGCTAAAAGGGTCTGGAAAACCTCCCTGCGGATAGCCGAAAAAGAGGGAGAAGCCGTCGACCTGCTCGTCCTTCAGCTCGCCGCCCTTCTCCACGACATCGAGGAGCGAAAGGTCGCCGGGTTCAGAAAGAAAAAATGCCGTCCCGTGGAGCCCTTCCTCAGGGAACTGGGACTTGAAGAGAAAAGGATCGACCGCATCCTCGCGATAATAAGAAACATCTCCTTTAAAGGCGCCGGGGTCCCTGACGCGATGGAAACAGCGGAGGGCAAAATCGTACAGGACGCCGACAGGCTCGACGCTCTGGGCGCCATAGGGATAGCGAGATGCTTCGCCACTGGAGCGATTCTGGGAAGGCCTATTCACGATCCGGCTCTGAAACCAGGATCGCATCGGAGCTCCGAGGACTACAGGGATTCAAATTCCACGAGCATAAACCATTTTTATGAGAAATTGCTCCTTCTTAAAGACCGTATGCACACCAGAACCGCTAAGAAAATAGCGGAAAAGCGCCAAAGATTCATGGAGAAGTTTCTGGAAAAGTTCTTTGAGGAGTGGGAGGGAAAGGACTTTTAGTTTAGCGCCGTCAATCCCAAAAATTCCGGAAAAATTTTTCCTTGACATGACATCACTGTTTGCTCATAATTGCCGATTAGTATGAAATCCAAAGACGACTATCCTGCGAGAGAAATAGAAGAGAAGTGGCAGAAGTGGTGGAGCGATAAAGGCCTGTATCTGACGAAGCACCCACCACGGAAGAAATATTATGTCCTCGAGATGTTTCCCTATCCCTCGGGCGACCTTCACATGGGACACCTCAAAAACTACGTCATAGGCGATGTGGTCGCCCGCGTGAAGATAATGGAAGGTTTCGACATACTTCACCCGATGGGATGGGACTCCTTCGGCCTCCCCGCTGAAAACGCCGCCATAAAGAAGGGGGTTGACCCCAAAAAATGGACGGAGAACAACATCAATACTTACAGGA
>QMUP01000224.1 GCA_003660635.1 Candidatus Wolframiiraptor sp. | reverse complement strand
TCTCTAAGAATTCCTTGAGCCTCACTCCACTCACCAATCTCTGAGGCCGCATTAGTTCTTTTCGGAGAATAGGGTTTATCTTAGGGAAGTAGGGGTCTATATGGCAGTGAGGAGGACGTGGGCGGCCCTAAGAAACCCACCTTGAGCCAGCTGGAGAAGAGGACTGCGAGGCAAGCGGCTGCGGGTAGAGGAGGGGAGGCCAGAGAAAAGGTTGTGAGCAGCGTTATTCCACCGCCGATGGAAGAGGTCCTAGAATTCATAAAGACTCAGCCGTATCTAACTCCCTTCATTCTCGCGGAGAAGTTTGGCATTAGGATCTCGATCGCAAAGCAGGTCCTCTCGAGTTTAGCGGAGAAGAAGTATATCAGGCTGGTTCAGGGAGATAGCAGGCTTAAGATCTATGAGCCGATAAAGGAAGCCCTGGTTTCAGAGAAAGCGGAGGAAAAGCCGAGGAAAAAGAAAGCAAAGAAGTGAGTCTGCGCCTATTCACGCCTTCTAATCACTATCTTTGATCCGGGTCTAACTTCTTTAAGTTTGCTGTAATCTCCTTTAAACTCTCCTATCTTCATCATCTGAGCTGCTGGCATCGCCTCCGCGAAAGCTAGGAGAACGTAGCTCCTAGGGGGCCAAAACAATATATCTCCCGGTTTGACCTTCTTAACCTCCTTCTCCAATCCCCTAGAGATCTCGATCTCAAAATATACCGCGTAATCCCAGAGCGCTGCGGCGCCTTCGATGGGGAGCATCCTCACGATTTCTTGAACGGTTAAGGGGGCGTAGAACCTTATCAGCTCTCCTTCGAATTTGCCGATATTCTCGACGAAGACCTCCACCGGAACCCTCGAGAGAGAGGCCATTTCAATCCTTCACCTTAGCTAAGTAGAAATTAAGTGTTTGAGGCTTCCATGCTTATTTTTTAATGGCTGCGAGTAAGTATTCTAAGAAGACGTGTTCAGGAACAGCTCCCTCAAATGATGCAGCGTCGTTGATTACGATCTTTGGAACGGCCATCACTTGGTATCTATTGGCTAAGTGGGGGAACTCCAAGGCCTCCACCATGTCGGCAACTATGTTCTCGTTCTCTACGGCCATTTGATGGGCGGTTCTCACGGCAAGCGGACAATATGGACAAGTCGGCGTGACGAAGACTTGGATGTGTACGGGTTGCTTGATTTCTTTCAGCTTCTCTTTTACATTAGGATGAAGCCTTGAAGTCCCTCTTGAAACATCTATTATATCGTCTACGAGCGCCGTGAATTCATAACCACTCGGAATCCCAAAATATCTTACCCCGTATTCCTTCTGACCGAAGACGAGGAGTGCGGGTATCTTATCCACTTTCCATTTTTCCGCTAGCTGTTTATCGGACTGAAAGTCGTAGATTTCTGTCGTTATCTTCTCGCTTAGAGAGGCGACTTCTTTACAAAGTTCCCTCAACTCCTCACAATACTTGCACTCAAATTCTTGGGTGAAGACTATCAGCCTAACCTCTCCCCTTAACTGCGTCTTAAACTTGGACTGCAGAAACCTCTTATCCCTCTCCTTAAGAAGACCCATAGCGCCCTGAACTCAATACCCTGAAATTTTAATGCTTTTCTAATCATCACTTATAAGCATGTAACAGAATTTATCAAGTGATGGCGGAAGGTGTCGAGAAGCCTGAAGAGGGGGTAGTTCGGACAGGGGTAGTCCTAGCCGGAGCTTATGCAGACAAACTCCGGAGGACACTTTTCGCCCAGCTTTCCCAAAAGATAAAGTCTGGTACCCTCGATCCAAAGGAGGTCGCCAGGGCCGCGGGAGAGATCAACAGCCTACTCTATGAAGTCTTCGTGAAGCACCTTGCTCTCTCTAAGGGCGATCTCGTAAGAATTGAGGTACCCTATTCCCTGAAAGAGGGGAGAATTAGTTGGGATTTATCGGGTCTAAAGGTGCGGGCGTTTAGAGAGATAGGGCAGGAGGTCGTCGCTAAAGCCATCGAGGAGGTGTTGAAAGTAAAGGCTGAAAGTGGCCAAGCCTAGAGGAAGTACTTTAACCGCTAGAGCCCTACAGCTATGATTCCCCTAATTATATCCGCTACATCTTCGGCTTTGTCGGATGCATTTTCGAGGTTTTCAACGGCTTCTTTCAACATTAATAAGCTACTCAATTTTCCAGTTTCATCCCCCCACTTTAGGATCTTCGCTATCAATTCAACTCTGAAATCATCTATCTCCTCCTCTTTTCTTTCAACGCTGTCCGCCAGCTTCAACGTGTCCTTTGATCCCTTTATTAGCGCATCTAGGGCAGTTTCCAGCCTAGAAACTATCTCTATTATCATATCTCCAAGTTTCAAGAATTCGTTCTTAACATCGGTTGGAACGCTTTCAGGATTGGAGTAGAGCATTTTCCTCGAAGCGGATTTGATGTTCGCCGCTATATCATCCATGGTTAGTACGAGGCGCATTATATCCTCCCTGTCAATTGGGTGAAAGGGTCCCCTTGAAACCTCGATGATTATTTTTTCTTTCTCATTATCCGCCTCCCGCTCGATATCAAAAATATCCTCATAGAGCTTTCTCATGTCATCTAAATTACCTCTCACAAATGCTTCGACGAATTTCCGGAAGGTTTTAGTCAGATCATTTATCTTGCTAAGGTGGCGTTGGGAAAGCTTCAATACTTCCCTTTG
>QMUP01000223.1 GCA_003660635.1 Candidatus Wolframiiraptor sp. | reverse complement strand
TTATCTTCTCGGCATCACCTGACGTTGGAGGCTTCGATATTTTCGGCGCAGAAACCTTCATCGTAACGGCGGATATCTGAGGGTGAAGAGTTATAAAGTTATCACAGCCTCGAGAAAGCTCACATATCTGGGTCTGCCATCTTCGCGGAGCACCCTATCACTCCCGATGGTGATTTCTTTTATTCTGAGGTTTGAGTAGAAGCTCTTTCTCAAGAGCATGATCGTCCGTATGCAGTTTTCTATATTTCGACCCCTGGCCCTCAACGTGACCTCCCGCTCACCTCTGTTAAATAGGGTTATGCAGGCGGTCACGTAGCGCATCGCGTCCTTCTTTCCGACGATGACCAGAGATCTCGCCATTACTAGACCTAATAAATCTCAGAGAGCGAATAGTTATTCTTTTTCCTAGATCTGCATTAAAGGAGGCAGAGACCCCAGAGGGATCCGAGGACTATGCTTGCCGCGAGGAAAGAGAAGAATAGGGCTAGACCGTGATAGGACTTTGCAGCGGCCTCCTCAAGGAAGCTTGGGGACATGACTTTTATGCCGCGGAACCTGAGCTTAAGCCTCGTCACCTCCGCCGTATGAAGCTTCTCCAACGCCGCTTCAGCGGCCTCGAAAGATCTCCTCGCGAGCTCGCTGGCTGGGATCACCTCCCCAAGCGGGTGGTATCCTCTCCCGCCGAACTTCAGTCCGTTGACTATATGCGTGTCGGTTGTGACAACTTCTATTGCCTTGAAGCCTAGGGGCTTAAGCCTCTCGGTGATCGCGTCCCTGACCTCGGGCAAGCAGTTGTTGCCATCTAGGGCTATTATCGCCGTGAGCGCGTCCTCGGGGCCGAATACGACCGCCGAGATCCCGAGACCTCCGATTCCATCTTCAAGTGAGAAATCCTCTAACGTAGATCTAGAGAAGCCGAGCAATAGGGGAGAACGCTCTTCCGAGGGTTCCCTTGATGCTTTCTCTAAGATCATTAGGAATTCGTTGACGCTCTCATCGTCGAGGTCCTTTACTTCATCCGAAAAACAATTATGGGCGTCAACGGGTATTAGCGAGTCATCATCAACATTTTTGAGTATGGATGGCGGTATATCCTCCATTCCTTTAGGATGCTTCGTGAGGAAAAGCAGCTCAGAGCCACCTATGGATACCAGAAGCCCCTTTGCATCACCTACCCTAAACTTTTTGGGCGGGCTGGCGGACGACTTATAGAAAGCTTCATAAGATCTCTCCACGGCCTCCACTATCCCACGGGAGATCTTCTCGCAATCTCTCGATGTAATCACGTTTGTTTCGTGGTTTGAGGGACCTTTGAAAAATATCGCCTCGATACCCCGTGTCCTTAACTCCTCGGCGATCTCGTAAATTAAGCCGCTGCTCCCAAAATTCTTAAAGGGTCCTGGGTGAAAAGTCGGTATCAAAATGGCTAGCTTCGGCTTGGTCTTCCCAAGATCTCTGAAGCATAGCACATCGACCCGGATTTCAGCTTCTCCATCTAGGTTTTCCGCGATCTCTTCAAGCCAGTTCCTCTTTCCATCTAGCAGAACCGCGAGGACCGATGAGACGTAATTCCAGATTGAGACGCGTTTGATTAAGAAAAATTTGACCAAGATGAGTATCAGCATTAGGGCTAGACCGCTCCCTACTATATAGCTCCCGATCATCGCGATCCCATACATCTTATTGTTCAGGAAAAAAGCAGAAGGAACAGATTCAGAGATCATCCCAGAAAATAGGAAAGGAGAGGCTTTTAGAACGCGTCTCCCGGCGAGAGATAAGTAGAGGATTGTTCTGAGGAAGGAGCCGACGGCGGCGAACATCGTGAATGCGATTAATCCGATAGGCGTATAGAATGATAAGAGACATCCAATTATTAGGAGGATAAAATTCACGGTGGTTATCTGATTCATTCTCCTGAGATTAAGGAGACCTAAATCGAAGTGATCCGCGATCCAGTTCACGAATACGCTAAAGAGAAAACCCAAGGCGACTAAGAGGGAATATTTTTCAAAACCGCCTACGTGGATCACCGACGCCGATGCCAAGAGGGAGATGATTACCGTTAATCCTAGGAGCCTGCCCCGTATCGGAAAGCCCCAGAGGAAGCGGTATAATGATGAAATCCTAGATGTGGCGCTTTTAGACGGCAATTCTTCAAAGACTGAGAAGCAACAAACATATAAATGTAAAACTGGGGAGAGAATCTGGAGGATTAGAAACGAGAGAAAGGGAGATGTCTCCGAGGAAGTTGAAGATTGCGCGGAGGGGAGGGCTCCTCGTAGAATCCGAAGGAACCTCGATATGGCTTGATTCTTCTCCCCGCAACGGCGAGATCGGACTCATCACCCACGCTCACTTCGATCATTCCCCAAGGAGGCTCTCCGGGATAATCACGACGCCTGAGACGGCGAGTATTCTCAAATTATTCAGAAACGGCGATGTCAGTAGGACGATAAGATATGGTGAAAAAATAAAGATCAACAGACTGGGGATCACGGCCCATCCCTCAGGCCATGTTTTCGGATCAAGCCAATACCTCATAGAAGGCGATGGGGAGACCCTTGTTTATACAGGCGACTTAAACACGTATGATAGCGTCCTGCTAAACGGAGCCGAGATAATCGAATCAGACACCCTAATAATAGAGGCGACCTACGGTTCCCCGCGCTACCTCTTCCC
>QMUP01000021.1 GCA_003660635.1 Candidatus Wolframiiraptor sp. | reverse complement strand
ATAGATTTCTAAAACCTTTAATGTTCCGAATTCAACTCCCTCTCTAGGCAAATGACTTCAAAGAATAGGTGTAGGCTCTGTGGAAAGGTTTTCGCGACTTCTACCGCCTTAAAGCAGCATATGAAGGCCGTTCACCGAAGCTATTATTATGGCGTTAGGATCGGGATTTTAGGAGCGGTGCTGGCTATAATGGCCGTTTCCATATTAGTTTACTCCTCTTTACCACAGCCACCTCCCACGACAACCGGAGTGGCCACTACTTCGACATCTACGTCTGTGCAAACATCTAAGTCCACCACGCAAACTCCCTCAAAACCGGCGCCTGACTTCACCTTACCTGAGATAGACTCCCTCGGATTAACGGGGAAGACCATAAGTCTCTCCCAATTTAATGGTAAACCCGTGTTTTTGGAGTTCATGTCCCCGATGTGTGGTCATTGCGCGAAAATGACGCCCGTGATCAAGGAACTAAAAGAGAAATATGGCGACCGTGTGGTATTCATATCCATAATGTTCGGAAATGCGTCCAGCAAGGCGTTCCAGGAAATTGCCAGCGAATTCATCAGGGAACGTGGTCTCGATTGGATACACGTCGTAGACAGCGATTTAAAGGTCTTTAGGGAATATAATGTAAGGGGAACTCCGACCTACGTGGTCCTGAACAAGGAGCACATGGAGGTCAGCCGCCTCATAGGTAGTGGGACGACCGAAGAAGCCCTAGAAGAAGCATTGAAGAAGGTTCTTCAGTAGCGTTCTCGGATAACGTTTTTCCGCTAAAAATATTTTTATTTGGATTTTAATGAGTGAAAGCAGATCAGGGATAAAGACCCGGGCAGCGTGATTAGATGAGCTTAAGCCTGCGGGAGAAGTTGGAGCTGATCAGGCAGGGCGTGATACGGGGATATATCATACCTGGGCTAGAGGAGAGAGGGTATATGGTGTCTTGCTGGAAGAGGCCGATATCCCTAGAAGACATGATCCTAAAGGATGGATCCTGGCACGCCATATACACCCGGTTCACGAGCTGGGAAACTTACGCAAAGGATCATCCCCTCTTCGTCTACTTCAACACATTCTACGGCGACGTATATGAGAAAGCCTATAGGAACTGTTTCGTCGAATTCCTCCTAAACGTCAAGAACCTGAAACTCAGCCCCCGTCTCATAGGTCTCTTCACGAGGCTAAATCTCCCAGGAGGCGGCTACTATTGGAAACACAGGATCGCCATAGACCTGAATTTCCCAGATGCCTGCATCAAGGAGATAGACGCCACCTACGACGAACTGCTGATAGCGCTTGATAAAGAAGGCGTCTTAGAAATCCTTGAAGCAGAGGCGCGCTCCTGATTAAAATCATTATATCCGTCCTTGACTCATGGTTAATGGGCGATGAAGTGCTCGCCTATCTGATCCGTGATGAACGGGAATACCACTGAGCCCGAAATCTTAAAAATAACGAAGAACAATACCTCTAAAAAGGAATGATGAAGATTTACCCGGCGGACTCTCCCGTGAAGACGAGAGGGTCAGCTGACTCAGGCTTAAATTAAACAAAATATTTTCTTGATGGGAAGAGGACTTGATAATTCCCGCTAAGAAGCTGCTGATCGTCACTTTAAGGGATCGGGAGACACAAGTCCTTAGAAGGCTAGGGGAGCTTGGAGTAGTTCAGCTAAGAAAGTTGACCGACGAGGATGCCTCGAAGTTTAGGGAGATGGAAGTGGAGAAATTAAGGGAATTAGAGAAGATCTATCACAAATTCATTGAACTCTGCAGGATGTTGACTGGAAGTTTATTCGAGGAGGGAGAAGAAAGAAAACTCTATGAGGAATATACGAGGCTTAAGAACAGGTTAGACGACTTCCTCATCAAACAATCCATACTCAAAAAGAGAAAGGCTGTCGTCGAGGCGCTCCTGCGTATGGGTGAGAAACAGTTACCAGAATTAGGCAACTTCGGTGAAATATTCTCAATCATCGGAATATTGCCTAGAAAAAGGCTTCAAGACCTAGAAAGATTTCTAGCCAACAAACCCTTTGCCATGAAATACGCTGAATTTTCTACGGATCAGGTCCTAGTGCACTTAATCGGCTTATTAGATCTTCAAGATGACCTAGAAAAAGTATTAGTCCAGCTCGAATTCGAGAACGTAAAACTTCCTGAAAACCTCCCAAAGGATTGCCATGAGGCCCTCCTGATACTTGATGAAGAATTATCGAGGGTCACCGATGAGATAGATTCCGTGAAAAAAGCGCTTGAAGATATGAAAAAGCGGCTAACAGGGTTTGTTACGGAAGAAGGGGTAGAGTTAGAAAGGCTGAGAAAACTCTATGAAGATGTGGTGAGGCTTCAAAGGACATTATCCCCCCACATCGCAAAACCGATGGAAAAAATGGAATTAGACGAAAAAACGGTAAGGAACTTGATCAACCGATTTCACAGGGAATACAACTCCATAAGGAGACGGATTCACGAACTTGAATGGGAGCAAAAGAAACTCGAAAAATTAAACTCGATCCTAAAAAAACTCAAAGAGGTGACCGACGAGTTACCCGAAACCGGAGACTTCGAGACTATATCCGCATTTACCGGGATCCTAGACGGCAAAGACGCCCTCAAACGCTTTACGCAGTTTATCTCCGGAAAGTCGGTCGCCGTGCAGAGATTCGATCTAGAGGGTGAATCAACATTTCTATACATCATTTGCTTTAAAGATCAGTCAAGAGAGATTAAGATCCAACTGGCGTCGCTTGGATTCAAAGAAGTAGAGGGATTATCTAAGCTGCCGCGGAAAGTCGATGAGGCGCTCAAATATATAGCCATGAAATTAGAGGAGATCCGGATTGAAAGGGAGAGGGTTGAAGCAAAGCTGGAGAACCTTAAGAGGGAGTTTGCATCTAAAGCCGGCGCGATTCTCTCCTATCTAGAGGTTCACCTAAAAATCGGGGAGGCCTTGATGGGGACTCTGAAGAGCGAGACTATGCGCGTCATTCAGGGATGGGTTTTAGCAGATCAGGTTGAGGAATTAAAACTTGAACTCGAGAGACTGAGGAGAAGGATTGGTGGAGCGCTGTTCCTCGAGATAATGGACCCCGAACCAGGCGAAGAAGTCCCAACGGCTCTCAGAAACCCCAAACCATTCAAGGTATTTGAGAGCTTGATCGCGCAATACGGCTGGCCTGGACATAAGGAGATAGATCCAACGGTGATCTCCGGGATCCTATGGACCCTGATGTTCGGCTTAATGTTCCCGGATCTCGGTCACGGGATCGCCATAATCGCGATGGGATTATTCTTCTCTCGCGTCTTTAAGAAGAGGTTCTTGGGCATAAACTCGCAGAAACTCGGGACCTTGATGATAGGTTTAGGGGTATCCTCGGCTTTCTTCGGCCTCCTCATAGGAGAATTCTTCTTAATTGAGACAACTCCGTTCATCCCCGGGCTCCACGCCGGTTGGATAGAGGATCCAAATGTGACGCTTTGGCTCATAAAGATCGCGATATTTTTCGGCGTAGCCCAGATACTGCTCGCGATGGCGTTGGCGATCCGAAACGAACTAAGACACGGCGACATTATTGAGGCTATCCTCGGTCAACACGGATTAGCCGGGGTGATCTCATTTATAGGATTCATCCTAACGGCGTTTTACTTCGTTGGAATAACGGTGATTCCGGGATTAATAGAGTTTCCAGAATTGGGGATGGGCGCCCTTACGCAGTGGCCCTTCTTCCTGATGATCGCCGGAATTATTATGATGATATTAAAGCCGGTCTTCGCCAAGGAGTCGCTATCCATGGGAATTGGCAACGTCCTCGAAACCGTTACAGCATTCTTAGCCAACACCTTCTCTTATGCGAGGATAGCGGGATTCGCGATAGTCCACGCGGCGCTGGCGATGGTTGTTTATAGGCTTATGGAAGCAAACCCGATAATGGGTATAGGCATGGGGCTGATATTCCTCAACTTATTCGCATTAACGATAGAACTCATGGTCTGCATGATCCAGGCCCTAAGGCTCCTCTACTACGAGTTCTTCACGAAATTCTATCGTGGAACCGGATCCCCATATAGGCCTTGGAAGATCTGAAAAATAAGGTTAATTAATCGAGTTAGAGGTTAAAGTATGGAGGAAGCGACCATGAAAACGAGTTTAAGAACGATTTTTCCGATCCTATCAATAATTTCGTTAATTCTCTTGAGTAGCCTGTCTCCAACGGCAGCGATCGAGCAAAATATAACGATGCCGCTTGCAGAAGTGGAATCAGTAAAGTTCATAGCCATGTCTTTGTCGGTCACGATCTGTGCAATAGGTGCCGCATATGCAGTCGCTAAGATCTCTATCGCCGCAATAGCGAGTGCCACAGAGAAGCCGGAGATACTCGGGCGAACGATAATCTTCGTAGGCTTGGCTGAGGGAATCGCCATCTACGGTCTCCTCGTCGCGTTCTTGATCTGGATAAGCTGACTTCCACACAATCCATAATCGATAATATTATTTACTTCTTCGTCGCAGTTTAATTGTGAGGAAGCGTTATCTCAAGACGCTCTTCCTCTACCTGACTGTGCTCATAATCCTTCAAGCCTTAGGGATACTATATTTCTTACATGAACCAAGCATACACAAGGGCATTCCACTCGCGATTTTTCTCGGCACAATCCTCCCAGTGGTTCTAGCGTTGATTTTTGTGAAGTTTATGGAGTTCACGTGACTATGGTAGGATCAGCAGCCTCCTTCTAGCGTCGAGGGGTAGGTTATGATGTATTGATAGGGCGATGGATCGGAGGTTCCTATATTCTGTTTCGAGGTCAATGACGTATTTCACTACGTAAAGGAAGCTTATGTACTTCTCTATTTTCTTGAGTTGCAACCTCCTTCTCACGGTTCTCAAATATTCCACATCAGCCCTCCATTCCTCTCCAGAAAGGACCGCCTCCAAGAATCCTCTATGCTTCGGGAAATGTTCTATGAATTTCTGCGGGCTCCTTTTTCTCAGTGTGGCTACGAATTTCCATAGCGGGATTCCTCTAGGGTTCCTGATTAGGAGGCTCCTCACAGTGTGCTCATCGTAGTTATAAGATAGGGCGAGGATGCATAACTTGAGATTTGAGAGATCGATTTCGAGGGTTATGATGTCTCTTATATCCGATCTGTCGGCTGTCGGGATCTTCGATAAACACTTGATCAATTGCCGATAATAGGTCTTCTTGAGAATACTTTCAATTAACAAGAGGTTTTCTTCCCCATATTTCACTACTTCACGATACTCCTTGCGACCAAGTAAAGTTAGGAGTTCTCCCAAGTTTTCTGCTTTAATTAAGGGCTCGAACTTAACTTCGCCTATCTTCTCCGTCGGAAGCAATAGTCTCCTGATCTCATCTTCTGGGGCTTTCCTCCTCTTCATCCTGATAATCCATATGAGATTCTGAATCTCATATTTTCTGAAATAGGTCTTCAGAAAATCATAGATTGCCCCCTCGGGGGTTATTCTCAATAATCTATAAAATCTATCCATCAATTCTTCGGCAAATACTCGTTCAATATCCCAGACACTTCTCACATCCTTAAGTCTCGGACCGTAACTGGTCTGTGAAAGTCTCTCAAGGAGATCCCTTAAGTGATTAACCATCGCTAATTCTCGTATGAAATTTGCCGGCAAGAGCCTCGTCTCGAATCCGTGACACCTACAGATTAAGTAGGTTAAATTCAAGCCCCACCCCTCCTCTTACTCAGTACATTTTTTACCATTTTTGTCCTCATGAATTCTTCGAGCATTTCATGATCCAATACATCTTGTATGTATTTTATTAGTAATTGATATCGGGGAATTACTACTTTTTCCAGCGCATTTACCCTGATATTCGTGTTTCTTAAGTCTTCTAGTATGAATTCTATCTCTGCTTCGAGTTCTGAGAGTCTTATGAGATTAAGGAGAGCGGTTGCGGCTTTCTCGGCTAGTGACGCGATATAAAATGGGCATTTCCCCTTCACGCTCGGGATGTTTATCTCCTTAATTAATGGGACGGTTACGCCGAGGATGCTCTTCGGAATAATCGTGACCTGCGCCTTTTCTTCTAGAAATGCTGGAACTGTTTCGATTTCCTGACTTCCATAAGCTACGTGCAAAAACGCGAATTCATTATTTATCTCCCCAATTTCCTCCACAACTTTTTTCCTCATCTCCTTCAGCTTTTCGAGGTCTTCCTTGAGCTCTCTCATGAGCTGGTCTCTCTTCATCTCTAGGAGGTTATGTGCGCTCTTGATGAATTCGAGTCTCCTTTTGAAGTCGAGTAAAAAGCCTTTGGTATGACGAATAGTCGTGGACATCCTAGGTCGCCGTCGCTCTATATTTCGGATGATATTTCTTGATGTTTTTCTCGCTGATCCTGATTAATTCATCTTCAGGTAACATTGAGAGGAGGTCCCAAGCTATTTCAAGAGTCTTCTCTATCGACCGATTCTCATATGCTCCTTGGTTGATAAATCTGCGTTCAAATTCATCAGCGAACTTAAGATATCTCCTTTCCCTTTCACTTAACCCCAGTTCTCCGATGATCCTTGAAAGATCCCTAGCTCTAACGCCCTCGGCATACGCCATATAGAGCTGGTTTGAAACCTCCATGTGATCGTCTCGCGTTTTTCCAGGGCCGATGCCGTCTTTCATGAGTCTGGAAAGCGAGGGGAGGGGGTTAACGGGCGGATATATCCCTTTTAACTGTAGTTCACGGCTTAAGATTAACTGTCCTTCAGTAATGTACCCGGTTAGATCTGGGATTGGGTGGGTTATATCGCCGCCGGGCATGGTGAGTATCGGCATTAATGTCACCGAGCCCTTTTTGCCCTTAATCTTTCCAGCTCTTTCATAGATCGTCGCAAGGTCACTGTACATGTATCCGGGATATCCCTTCCTCGCAGGCACTTCTTCCCTGGCAACTGAAATGGATCGTAGGGCTTCGCAGTAGCTAGTCATATCTGTTAGGATTGCTAATACATGCATTTCGAGATCGAAGGCGATGTATTCAGCTATGGTTAAAGCTATTCTAGGGGCGAGTATCCTCTCGATGACCGGGTCATCCGCCAAGTTAAGCACCATCACTGATCTATCCAATGCACCGGTCCTCTCGAATTCTCTCCTGAAGAACTCGTATTCTTCGTGTCTAATTCCCATGGCGCAGAAGACTACGGCGAATTCTTCTTCACGCTCTAGGATCGTGGATTGTCGCGCTATCTGGGCGGCCATCACGTTATGCGGGAGACCTGCCTCTGAGAAAATTGGTAGCTTCTGTCCTCTCACCAACGAATTCATTCCATCTATCACGGAGATTCCAGTCTGCATGAATTCGCTTGGAGGCTCTCTAGCCGCTGGATTTATGACCGAGACGAATACTTCTCTTCGCTCTTCTCCTATGGGCTCGGGGAGGCCGTCGAGTGGTTTAAAGCTCCCGTTGAAGACCCTGCCTATAAGCTCGTCGGAGAGCGGTATCCTCAATACATCACCTGTGAATCTCACGACGGAGTCGAGGCTGAGTCCCTCCCTATGTCCAAAGACCTGCACTATCGCCTTATCGCTATAAGTATCTAGCACAGTTCCTATTATCTCAGTCCCATCCGCAAGTTTTACCTCGACTACCTCGTTGTAGCCCGCTCCTTTAACTCCCTCAACGAGGATCAAGGGGCCCCGTATCTCCTTAACTGTCCTGTAAATCATCCCGGCTTTTTCTTCAGAGAACTTCATCCAATTCACCTCCCTAGGCGGTTTTCACTTCATATTCGACCTTCAATGACTCGACCTCCTTTTTCAATTTCTTAAACACTTCTTCTATTTCCTCCACAGTCTCCTTCTCCTTAAGTCGCAATAATTCCGCCGTACTCTCAAGTTCTCTGAGCCTGTCGACCGGAACTCCAGATCTAATCAGGGGAATCGCTAATTCATAGAAGCTAATTATCACTTTCAGTATTTTCACCTGTTTTTCGGGTGGACAATACCTGTCTACTCTATGAAACGCGTTCTGCACTAAGAAGCCCTCCCTGATTATTTCAGATAGTAATAGGATGAGCCTCTGCTCGTCCGGCAGAGCTTTTTCACCTATAACCCTAGCGATCTCCTCAAGCCTTGAGGCTTCTTCAAGAATTGCTAGAGCCCGCTCCCTATATTTCTTCCAATCGGGATCATATTTTCTCCAGAACTCATCTAATAAGTCGATGTATTTCGTAAAGCTCCTGAGCCAGTTTATCGCGGGGAAATGCCTTCTATACGCTAGTTCGGTATCTAAAGCCCAGAGAGTTCCAACATATCTGATCGTGGTCGAGGTCACGGGCTCGCTGAAATCTCCTCCTGGAGGCGATACGGCTCCCATGATCGTCACAGACCCTATTCTCCCATCCCTTCCTAAGGTGACGACTCTCCCAGCTCTCTCATAGAATTCCGCTATCCTCTCAGAAAGATACGCCGGATAACCCTCCTCAGCCGGGATCTCCTCGAGCCTACCGGAGAGGTCTCGCAGCGCCTCAGCCCACCTCGACGTCGAATCGACGATTACGGCGACGTGATATCCTTGATCCCTGAAATATTCTGCTATGGTTATCCCCATGTAGACGCTTGCTTCACGGGCGGCGACTGGTAGATTGCTGACATTCGCTATGAATATCGCGCGTTCGATGAGTTTCTTCCCGGTTCTCGGGTCCTCCAATTCAGGGAAGTGTGTGAGGACGTCTGCCATTTCGTTTCCTCTCTCACCGCATCCGATGTAAATCACTATGTCGGCGTCAGACCACTTCGCGATCTGCTGGAGTGTTATGGTCTTACCGCTTCCAAATCCGCCTGGTATAGCCGCCGTTCCTCCTCTCGCGATCGGGAAGAACATGTCTATGACTCTCTGACCCGTGAAGAGCGGCTCATTCACAGGTACTCTCTCCTTATACGGCCTCGGGGTTCTAACAGGCCAAACCTGAGCCATCTTTATCTCAGTTCCCCGGCCGTCAGGTAGCTTAACCTCGGCTATGGGGTCATCTATCGTGAACTCTCCTTCCTCAATCCTTTCTATGGTTCCGCTAACACCAACGGGTACAAGGATTCTATGTTCTACCACGGATGTTTCTTGGACTGTTCCGAGTATATCACCCTCCGCTACATGGTCGCCTGCCTTAACCTTCGGAGTAAAATGCCATTTCTTATCTCTCCTTAGGGGAGCGATTTTGTAGCCTTTTCTGATAAATGGTCCTGTGAGTTTCCATAATTCAATCTCAGATCTTTCAAGCCCATCAAATATCTCTCCGATAAGCCCAGGGCCGAGTTCGGCGACTAATGGGTTTCCCGTGTTGACTACGGACTCCCCAGGTCTCAGTCCGCTGGTATCCTCATAACATTGGAGTGCGACTTCTTTTCCGGAGATCCTCACGACCTCTCCT
>QMUP01000020.1 GCA_003660635.1 Candidatus Wolframiiraptor sp. | reverse complement strand
TCCATTATTGTAGCTTTGGGCATCTTCTTTCTAATAAAGCTCTTGAAGGAATTAAAAATTATTGGCCCGGATCTGAACACACCTCCCACACAGCCAACCATGATGGGATCATTCTCTATACGTAGTTTTTTTGCAACAGAAAACGCTAGTAATCCGAGTTCTTTTCCAGCGACCTTTAGGATTTTTCTTGCGACGTTGTCACCCTCATATGCTGCGGTAGCCACGATTGTGGCGAGACTTGCGATTCTATGCTTTCTAGGATCCTCGTATAGTTTTTGAATAAATTCTTCGAAGGAACTCGCTTTGAAATGTTCCATGAATTTGTCTAGGAGAGAAGTCTTCTCTTCAAGGCCATCGTAGGATCTAACGGCATAAACGAGAGCTCTCCTAGCAATATCGTAGGCACTTCCCTCATCGCTGACAAGCCACTCCCAGCCTCCGGCACGAGCTTCAACGCCGTCCTTTACCCTACCATAACCCATTGAACCAGTTCCAGCGATCACGACTATTCCAGGTCGACCTCCAGTTACAGTGTAGTATGCCGTAACATGATCTCCAACGATGATAGGATTTTTGATGATGTTCATCGATTTCACCATCTCAGAAATTATTTCAAAATCCTTTGGAGTATCTAAGGAAGCCATACCAAAGCAACCTATCTCGAATACGTAATCTTTTAACCCAACCGAGGCCATGCAATCTGAGATAACCGCCTTTAAAGTCTCTTCAGACCTAGCCACGCCGACAACGTGATGACTGCTAGGTCCTCCAATGCTGTAGCCTAAAAGCTCTCCTTCATCAGAAAATATCGAGGCAATAGTCCTCGTACCGCCACTTTCAACGGCTAAGAAAAGCCTACCAGCTTTCAATTCGCACTAAGTAATATCTGCCCTATGAGATTATAATAAGTTTGTTTTATCTTCACCGAAAATATTTATATTTTCAAAAAATGCGACCTTCTGCATGAAAATATACTATTCCGCAGATGAAGCAGAAAACGTAGTTAATGTTGAGTTCGATGAAGTGGACCTAAAACAAGGTATAGAAAATTTAGTAAAATACATAATAGAGTCGGCTAAAATACACAAAACAAATAGAAAGAGAGCGTGCTTCTTTGCGTTAGATGGTTACCTTGGCATAGAGTGGGAGAGAATTCTTAAGCCGTTAGAAGAGCTTTCTGAGGTAGAGGATTTAAAGATGAAGACCATGGATTTCTCACAGTGCTATAAGTCACTAGATAAGATCGCCCAAAAATGTCTTTCAAAAGAAAAATCGTTTGGATACGTATATAGCGGCAAAATCATAGATGTGTTAGATAAGAGATCTGTCAAAAGACTCAAAAAAGATGCTGAAAAGCTCGGAAAGACGCTCGACCTTCTTGTAATTTTTGGGCCTGGAACCGCAATTCCACTTTTAAGAAGACTCTATGACCAAATCTTCTATTTTGATATTACTAGGGAGAGCCTGTTTAATGCGTCTTTAGTGAGGCCCATATATTTTCTAGGCTCAAAAAATAGAGGACAATTACTGAACCAGAACTTTAGAAGATTCTATTATGTCGATTCCCAGATTTTAGACAAACATAAGAGACGGGTCTTAAAGTACATGGATTGGTACGTTGAATGTAATAATGTAAATGAGATAAAAATGATTTCTAGAAGGCTATATTATAAAATTCTCTCCAAGCTAGCTGAAAAGCCTTTCAGGATAAAGCCGTTATATTATCCAGTAGTTTGGGGAGGAAATTTCCTTAAAAAAATAAAGAGACTTCCTGAAGAAATGCCAAATTCGGGTCAGGCGTGTATTGTTCCAGATGAGAACAGCGTCAAGATTAGGCTGGGAAAAGTCTTGTTGGAAATCCCATTCCAAAACGTGCTTTGGGCTAATAGGAAAGAGATCCTCGGAGAGTACGTCGATAGAAAGTTCAATGGAGCCTTTCCATTCGTTTACTGGTATGACGACCAAATAGACGGAGGACATATGGCAATACAGGTTCATCCCAATGGAAAATATTTGAAAAAACATTTTAATGAAAGGCAAATAAGACAGGATGAAAGCTATTACATAATTAGCACAGGACCCGGAGCAAAGACTTATTTAGGCTTGCAAGATGACGCCGATGTAAAAGAATTTTATATGAAAGCCCGGGAATCTGAGAGAACAGGGAAACGCTTCGATTATGAAAAATACGTGAACTACATTTGGACTAAGCCGGGAGATTATTTCCTGATCCCCGCCGGAACGGTACATGCCTCAGGAAGAAATCAATTTGTCCTAGAGATAGATTTTGAGATATGCGCTTATTCTCCAGGTTACACCTTCCACATATATGATTATGTCAGGCCGGATCTCGACGGAAGTCTGAGACCAATTCACCTAAAGCACGCATTTAACGTCTTGAAGAAAAATAGGAGGAGAAAATGGGTTCTCGCGAATCTCGCTCAGCAGCCTAAGCTCCTGAGGAGCGGAGATGGCTGGGCGGAGTATTTGATAGGAAAAAGGAGGGATATCTGCTTCGAGACACGTAGGCTGGAGTTCTCTAAGAGTATAGAGGATAACACTAATGGAAGGTTCCATCTTCTAACCTTGGTTGAGGGAGAAAAAGTTCTTGTTAAACCGAAGAAAGGAGAGGGATATGTATTAGAGTTCCCAGACACTTTAATCGTTTCATCCTGTGTTGGAGAGTATATGATAGAAAATTTAGGGGAAGGAATGTGTAAGGTCGTAAAAGCTTTAATACCCTAACTTTACAGCGGCTTTATCTTGTCGAAGTATTTGTCGTAGTATAATTTATTGAATTCGTCTCCTCCTGGGACGTTTCCCTCCTTCCAAACCATCGGCTTCACACCTTTAGCTAGGAGCTTCTCTACGACCCATGCTTCAATCCAATGCAATATGAAGGAATTCACTATAGTGGAGGCAGGGCCGATGCCTTGTTTTAATTCCTCAACATATACTGCGGTGTCGGCTAATGGGATCTTATTATCTATTACTATGTCGGCTATTTCGTAGAGCCTCTTCTTCAAAGGATTCGACGCTGGGACTTTGTTCGAATACGCTCTTGATGTCAGAGCTATAATCTTTATACCCCGTTTCTTGGCCTCAAACGCCATTTCGACGGGAACAGCATTCTTTCCGGAGTTAGAGACTATGATTAACGTCGAACCGGGTTCAGGACCATAGTAATCTAGCAATGCCTTAGCATATCCTGAAAGACGCTCAATGTATGTTGCCTTTAGAGCGCCGTTATAGCCTGAAATACTCAAATCGAGCATGGGATATACTTGCACAAGCCCACCCGACCTAGTGAACATCTCCATTGCTAAGAGCATCGAATGACCGGTTCCAAAAACATAGATTAGCTTGTTATCTAATATCGTTTTCACTATTAAGTCAGAGGCGAGTTCCATATTTTCTCTTTCCTCGTTCCAAACTCGGTTAATAATATCCATCACTGCTTTTTTATAAGTTTCCGCTAAATTCATGCATTCTGATCTGTTTACTCTATATTTATCTTTTTTGGGCAAAAACTCGCACATCATTCACCTAAATAGCGTTGCCCCTGAATTCCAATAAAAACAAATCTCCTTTTTTGCGATTTTTAATCGATGTCTCTCATTAAAGCCTAAGACCTCCAAACTTTTACTTCGGGGCCTCGTTAGATATGCTTCTTTTCATTTAAAAATGTAGATTGATATATTTGTCGAAAAATGTTAAGCGGACTCCACCTTTCAAGTCTCAGAATTTCCCGATATATCTGGTGATCCCCCTTGGTTTATCCGGATTCTTTCCTTTCCCGACAGCATAGTAATATGCGAAGATCTGGATCGGTATTATGGAAAGTAGCGCGGCGTTTTCTTCACACTCTATGCGGGGGATTACTATTTTTCCCTTCTCTTCCCCTTCCTCCGAAGCATTCGTCAGAAATATTACGTCAGCGCCTCTCTCTTTAATTTCATTTAGAAGTCTTTTAGAGGCGTCAAAGATCTCTCCCTTGAAGGCGCTTAAGAAGATCGTCAACTTCTCACCGATAGATGCCATCGGGCCGTGTCTAAACTCTAAAGTATGAAACGATTCTGTTGCTACGTAAGAAGTCTCTTTAATCTTTAAAGCGCCTTCTAACATTATCGGGTAAGCCGGACCTGAGCCAAGACAAATGAATCTCTCAACCGCGTTCATCATCCTTTCCTCGGCTAACTCTTGGATCTCTTTCTCCTTCTTTATCAGGGACTCAGCAGAGCCACGTAGCTCGCCTAATTCCTCTACAAAACTGCATGTTTCGTTAAACACGCATCGTTTTAGGGCGGCGGAAAAGATCGCCGAGGCAAGTGACAGGGATGTAAAGCTTTTCGTCATAACCACACTTTTTTCCTCGCCGATATCAACGGCGAAACTCTCTTCACTTATTTCATAAAGCTCGCTTTTCGGCGTTAGCGTGAAGGCTACGGTTAACGCCTTATGCTCACGGGCCTTTTTTACAGCGGAAACGGTTTCTGCCGTTTGACCAGATCGAGAAACCCCGATAACTAAGTCTTCTTTGCTTAATAGTTGACTATGATAAAAGATAAATTCTGAAGACGGAACAGCGTGTACCTTTAGTTCGGTGTTTAATAATGGCCAGGCCCCAAACATCACGGCATAATACGATGACCCGCAGCCTACGAAGAATATTCTCTTCAGATCCCTGATTTTTCCACAAATTCTTTCAGCTAGATTCGTTATTTTCGGAGCTGCTTTTACCACACTTTCAATTGCTAGAGGATTATCTCTGATATCGTTTATTGTAGAATACTCGTCATTTTGCATGAGTATCTTGTGCAAAAAGTCGTTAATATATTTTAAATCATTTATAACTAAGGAAATTTCACAGCGACATCTTTAATGTCGTAATGAAATAACCTCAAGTTCTTGAATGCCTTAGGGCCAGGTCTTCGTTTAGAATGGCGGACATTATGGAAGTGTTTTTGAAGATCATTAATCAAATCCAATGATCTTAGAAGAAGACTATACCCTTCAAGTACCTCGTCCCTACGATCTTCAGATATAGGAAAATCACTGTGAGCGATATGAGCTGAAGTATAGCCGCCTCAGCCGCTACAAACCCATACATTCCCGCGTGTGAAATGTCATCGAAGACTTTTACTGGAGCAGTCAGAATACCTGTTGGACCGGCGAGTAGGAAGGCCGTGATAAATTCATTAAATGATAATATGAAGGTTAGGATAACGCCGGAGCTTATCCCCGGGCCAATAAGTGGAAGTGTGACGTGGAGGAAAGTTTTGAGGCCACTTGCACCAAGACATCTGGCGGCCTCTTCATAAGAGACATCAAGCCTTCTAAAAGCAACTATCGTCGAGAGCAACATTATAGGCAAAAATCCTGTTACATATGTTACTATGAAACCCAATATGCTTAAACAGGCTTTGTATATTAGGTAAAATGACAGAATTAAAGATAGCGCGTAAGATATTCCGGGCACATACCATACTCCCATCAGCGTCAAAAGGACTGCGCTTTTACCCTTAAAATCGAATCTCGTCAAAGCATAGGCCGCCGGTATAGTGATCACTAAGTCTAGGACCACCGTATAAATCGCTAGCTGTAAGCTAAGCCACACCTTCGGCCAGAAAACGCCGGCTATGCCAAAGTAGTTTGAAATCGATAATGTACCGTCCGGCATCATAAAGGATCTGATGAATGTTATAACGAACGGTACTATTATTATGAAGCTAACGATTATGACGTATGCATATGATACTATTGTTGAAAAGTCAGGTCTTCTCATATTAAGGTCCCCCTAGAAACTTTCAAAGATGCGAACATGAATACCAATGCAATCACTACAAGAGTGCTAGCTAAGGCGGCGGCAAGACCATAGTTCATCATCAGAAGCCCTATAGCTCTAATTTGTATGGATAGAACTCTTTGACCGATAATGACCCCGCCCATAAGAGCTGGAATCGCGTATGCTCCAATGTTCCATCCGAAGGCCATAAACCAGCCGCTCATTAAACCTGGAAGACTTAACGGCAGCAATACGTGTAAGAACCTGCTGAACCTTCCGGCGCCTAGACAGCTTGCAGCCTCCTCGTATACCGGATCTATCTGGCTTAAGTTGATACCCATCTGTAGCACTGAAAATGGAAACGTGTAGATCGCTAAAGCCACAGCAGCGCTAAATGGTGTGTAAAGCAAAGCAAAAGACGAGATTCCGAAGGATTCTAAAATCGGGGCTAAGGGACCTGTAGGCAAAAACAGCCACCATAAACCGTAAGCGATGTAAAGCTCTCCAAGAAGTGGTATGAGGAGAATCGTACGGAAGAAGTCTCCGAGCTTTCTGATTTTCCTATTCAAAAGATATGCATAAGGATATCCAAGTATTACATCTATCGTTGCACCAAGACTAGCGAGGACGAGCGTATTTCTGAAATCTGGAAGATGATCTGTGAATGCTTTGACATAATTATCTAAGGTGAAAATCGGGTTAAAGAAATAAGATGATCCCTCGGTGAAACTAACATAGAATAAGAGTACAAACGGTACTACGAAGAATAGAAGGGCCATCAATAAAGCAGGAAGCACGAAGAGGTTAGGGCGAATTTTATGAAGATATTCTTTCAAAACTCTCCCACCCCTAAGGTGTTATGCCAAATAAAAAAGAGGAAGATAAAAATTTACCCGCCGATGAGTTTTTGATAATACGAAACCCATTCACTCGCATGCTCATTTATGTAGGTCCAGTCCAATATCTTCAGCGAAGGATAGATGTACTTCTTGTAATCCTCGAGCGTCGGGAAGACCTGGTAGTATTTGTCTTTGCCACCCCACCAGTCTGGTATGAACTGTTCGTAGTAGGGGCCGAGCGGGCCTTCTGTCATTCCAGCCCAAACTTTCTTAGCCTCTGTGGGACTTAGGTCCTTGAATCCGGGTCCATTTATGTCGGGGAACTGGAATTCTTTACTTAACAACCAGTCCACGTACAATTGCGCCAGAATCGGGTGCTGAACCTTTTTCGGAATCCATACTACGCCAGGTAGGTTTGGCATGAAGGGTTCAAGAAGCTTTCTGCCGAGCCATGTATTTCCTGCAGCCTGCTCCATTTCATAGCTGCAGCACCAATAACAGGTTATCCAAGTTATATTATTCTCTGAGAGCTGGATGATTTCAGATTCATCGCTTGTATACTTCAGGACATTTGGATGGACGTTCTCTGCAACCCATTCAATCGCCTTATTCATCTCGTCAGGTTTCTTGTAATCATAACCTAAGGCATAAGCTACCGTCGCTAGGAAAGCCCAAAATCCGTTGTCGCTCATACTCCATAGGGTTATCTTACCTTTGAGCCTCGGATCCGCGAAGTCGAGCCAACTCTTTATCCATCCTGCATTATCTAAATTAACTACAGGTGCACACAGAGCATGTTGCTGGAACTGCACGCCGTATGGCACATAGTCTTGGAAGAAGACGGGGTCCACATGGACCAAGTTGGGCACCAATGGGGAAGGCAAAAACGGTTCCGCAACCTCCTTCGCTATCGCTTCTTGGAAGAAGTTAACCTCTATATGCATCGCATCATATGGCGCCGCTAAACCTGCTTTGTAAGCGGAGTAAAGCTGGTACATAAAGCCGCCTTTAGCCTCCTGAGTTCCTACGATCTTTACGTCTACATCGACGCCGAATTTGTCCTTAACATATTCCTTGAATGACGGAATGAAGTAGGTATCGGTTAGTCCCCAGTAAGTCCAGTCCGCAATAGTGATGGATCCCTCCTTCGCTATCGCATCAGCGATTTCATCATACGTCATGAATTCATTCACTATCGGGACCCAGACCCTGTACTTATATGGCCACTTAGCAGCAGCGGCAAGGGTTGAGGTCACAGTCTTAGTAACAGTTTCCTTCGCCCCAGGAGCTGTTACCGTAGTCGTCGCCCCGGGAGCGGTAACGGTTTTCTCTACAGTTACTGTTTCTCCTGGAGCCTGTGAAGAACCGGCTAGGTATCCGCCAATACCGGCCACAACGCCGCTTATAATAACGCCAGTTGCGACTTTAGCAGCAGTTGACAAAGCAGATCTCCTAGAAATCTTTTCATTCAAAGATTCTTTCAGTGGGTTTTCTTTGGAAGAGATTTTAGATTTTGACTTTTTCTTACTCATGGTTCTCAAATTTACTGTTGTGTTGCTTTACTTAATAAATTTTATTTTACACTTATGAACAACATCGTTTTTATATTCGTAGTTAATCCACGATTAAAAATAGATGTTAGATCTGTTCACTTTTTCACTATTGAGAACCTTTTTATCTGGAACAACGCCTTCTTTCCTTTAAGCTTAAGTAAATTAAATCTCTCAGGCCCATATTCGTGAACCTTCATTACCTTAGATCCGAAGGTAACCAGTAGTCTTGTAGTATCGCCTAGGAATGTGGTTTCATCGATGACGCCCTCGAAGACGTTGTACTTGTTATTCTCTTGAATGGATTGTATGAATTCTATGTCTTCAGGTCTAATACTTATGAGGACGCGCTCGTTCTCACTATATTCATCGATGTTGGGCATTTCATTTGATATCAGACTTAAACCGTTTTCTGCCTCTATAATTAACCTTTTATCTGAAATCTCGAGAATCTTGCCATCTAAGAAGTTTGAGATGCCTATAAATTCTGCAACGAACTCAGACCGGGGAGAAAGATACAATTCTATCGGAGAACCCACCTGCTCAACTTTCCCATTACTCATTACATAAATTCTGTCAGAGATTGCGAAGGCTTCTGCCTGATCATGTGTTACAAAGATAGCGGTTTTTCCGGTTTCTCTCTGAATTCTCCTTATTTCATATTTTAAGCTCTCTCGCAACTTTGCATCCAAGTGCCCAAGAGGCTCGTCGAGAAGTAGAACGTCAGGATCCGTCGCGAGAACTCTGGCTATTTCTATTCTCTGAGCCTGCCCTCCACTTAGCTGCGTGGGCATCCTATTTTCAAAACCCTCCATCCCTACGAGCTTCAAAACTTCTTTAACTCTCTTATCTATTTCTTCTTTGGGAACTTTCCTCATTTTTAAGCCGAAGGCTATATTCTTGTAAACATTCATGTGCGGAAATAATGCGATCTTTTGGAAAACGAAGCCTATATTTCTTTTATGAGAGGGTATATCAGTTACATCTTGATCTCCGAAATACACTCTCCCAGTGTCGGGTTCGATGAGGCCGGCAATTATTCTTAGCGTAGTTGTTTTTCCACACCCACTTGGCCCCAGAAGTGTGACGAGCTCTTTATCTTTTGCCTCGATGCTAACATGATCTAACGCCTGAAAGTTTCCGAATTTCTTCGAGATATCCACAGCTCTTACGCTTACCACGGGGGTTTATCCTATGGAACTTGTTTATATATATTTCTTAGGGATCTTAATCAT
>QMUP01000019.1 GCA_003660635.1 Candidatus Wolframiiraptor sp. | reverse complement strand
TTGCAATCATCTCTAATCGGGTCAACGTATCCTGATCAATGCTTAAATATCCCCTAGGAAGCCCTCCATCGAAGATGGGCGTTTACACGATGCTCGAAAACCTTTGGCGTGAGAAACCCGAAGAACTCCGCGCATTAATGAAACAGAGGCTGATTAGGTGGAGGAGGCAGCCTGCGGTAGTTAGGGTTAGGAAGCCGCTGAGGCTGGATAGGGCGAGGAAACTCGGATATAAGGCTAAGCAGGGCTTCGTAGTCGTTAGGGTGAGGGTTAGGAGAGGCGGCTTCCAGAAGCCGAGGCCCAGGGCCGGTAGGAGGCCGAAGGCCCTTGGAGTCGTAAAGCATAAGGTTAACGTAACGATGATGGAGGAGGCCATCCACAGGGCTCAGAAGAAATACCCGAACCTTTATCCTATCGGTGCTTACTGGGTCGCTGAAGATGGGTTATACAAGTGGTATGAAGTGATAATGGTTGATCCATATCACCAATCAATACTAAACGATAAGGAGTTAAAGCTCCCGGATCCGCTCCTTAGAAGGGTTAGGAAGAAGCTCGCCAAGAAAGAGGAGAAAAAGAAGAAGTAAGCAGGTTACTTACTCTTCTATCTTAATGGCCTCAACCGGACAGCCTTCAGCAGCGCTCTTCACGTCATCTACCATATCTGCCGGAGGCTCACCAACGGTTGCGTCTCCACCAACCCTGTATTGTTCTACGATCTGGCTCTTTCCATCGTTCTCATTCTGCTCAAAGAAGTTCGGCGCCAAAGCCCAGCAGGCTCCACAGCCTATACAAGCGTCCTTATCGATTCTCACCCGAACCATATACCATCGTATTTTCGCCGAAAAAGCAGGACTTAAAGATTGATTCACCTATCTAGAATTCGGAATCCGCACTTTTTGCGAAATTCGTAATACATAGACTATAGTAATTGTTTTAAAGAGTCCGAAAACCCTATCCTTGGGATGGAGTTAGCCGGCATAGTTGGGAAGCCGAATGTGGGTAAGAGCACGATGTTCGCCGCCATGACCCTGGCCCCGGTTGAGATCGCCGCGTATCCGTTTACCACCATTAAACCGAATCGGGGGATAACCTATCTTAGGATAAATTGCGTATGTAGAGAACTTGGGGTCAAGGACAACCCTAAGAACAGTAAATGTATAGATGGAGTCAGGCTCATCCCGATAGAGATCATTGACTGCCCCGGAATCATTAGACAAGCACATGAGGGGAGGGGATTAGGATTACAGTTCCTCGACGAGATCAGGCAGGCATCAGCGTTGATAGTAGTCGCGGACGCTGCTGGGGCAACCGATCCGGATGGCAACCCCATAAGACCTGGAACCGGAAACCCTGTTGAAGATGTAAAACTCGTCGAAGATGAATTAGACCACTGGTTATATAACTTGTTGATGACGGATTGGAAAAGGATTAGCAGGGTCGTCGAGAGTAAGGTTGGGAGGCTGGAAGAAGAGATCGCGAAGAAGTTCTCAGGACTTAGAATAAATGAATCTACGATACACATGGTAGTACAGGAACTCGACCTTAACCCCTCTCGTCCATCGAAATGGGGCACAGAGGAGGTCTTCAAATTCATTAGAAAATTACGGGAAAAGAGTAAGCCGATAATCGTCGCCGCCAATAAGATAGATTTACCGGAAGCTGAAGACGGAATAAAAAAGTTACGAGGAGCTGGGTATAACGTCGTTCCCGTTAGCGCGGAAGCTGAGAGGATACTGAGACTCGCAGCCGAGAAGAAGATAATCAGGTATCTCCCCGGAGATCCTGACTTTGAGATACTTGACGACTCAAAGCTTACCTCAAATCAAAAAAGGGCGCTTGAGCTGATAAGGGAGAAGGTATTAGGAAAATGGAAGTCAACGGGAGTTCAGGAGGTTGTCAATAAGGCCTACTTTGAGATACTAAATTACATCCCGGTATATCCGGTTGAGGATCCGGAGAAGCTCACAGACCACGATGGAAACGTTCTTCCAGACGTCTATATCCTCCCAAAGGGTTCAACTCCCAGGGACTTAGCTTATATGATCCACACGGATCTGGGAAAGACTTTTCTTTACGCAATCGATGCGCGGAAGAAGATCAGGCTCGGGGAAGATTATAAACTGAAGTGGGGAGATGTCATATCCATAATTGCGGCGGGGAGACGCGCATAAAATGATTTTTAATCATCTATACCTTCTCCCAAGTACTTCGTAGAATAATAGCCCCACTCCTTCTTTTTACCGAAACTTCTAACTCCCCGCTCAACTACCTGCTTTCTGAGCCTTTCCGCTTCTTCTGAGGAGATCTCACCCCTCTTTTCGAGATAATCTATAACCCTCATCGCCTCCTCGTCATTTTCACATCTCCTGAGATAATCTATTGCCGTCGGCATGGTTGGAGCCCTGGGCTTACTTGCCTCTTTTTCCGCTTGATCCTGATCCACTCTAACTGCATCAATCGATATGCTCATCTTCTTTAACATCATCTCTCGGTAAAGATTTGGAAACAATTTCTTGAAGGTCTTCCAATCGATTTCCATCCTCTAATCCGTCACCCCGTATCCTCGACTTCAAGACATCTGTTTAGCTACAGGGTTTAAACTTTTTTGGTCGAGAAAAAATAAATGGAATTAGATCCGTAAGAAACGGCTGGGTTTCCGGGTTTTCTCTTTCGAAAAACGCCTCCCCAGCTTTCTGCATAGATTATCGAATGCTTCCATTAGATCCCAGCCTTCGGCGGATATCGTGAGTAAATTCTTCGGCATGTATACTCTGGCCGTAATTACGTATAAGGTCCGTTTTCCGCTCCGCTTCATCCGTTTAACGTCAAGCATCACCTCATCTATGCCCCGATGAACTCCAAATCCCCGGCTCATAACCCTAGATAATTTGCTTTGAACAACCTCAAGTACTGAGGGATCTTCAAGATCCGGCAAGCCCACGACGTATATCCTCGGCTCCTCTCTAATCTTAAATCTCAAGAGCACGGAAATCAATTCTCTAGGGGTTATTATCCCAAGGGGGCGAGAATCGCTCTTAACTACGCAAATGTCTTTTCGAGATTTCTTGATGGCGTTTAAGGCATGTGAAGCAGGCTCTCCAGATTTGAAAACAAGCGGCGTTTCATCCATTATGCTTTTAACCGGGAGATCCCAGATCTTTATGAATTCGCCGCCCCGCTCCCCTATAGTCCTACTTTCTCCCGGCTGCAGGAGACCTAACACGATCTCCTTAGCCGTCACCACACCTCTTAATTCGCCTTCATCATCAACAACCATCAAATGGCTTACCCCACGTTTACGCATCTTCTTTCTCGCGGTTGATAACTTGTCGTGTAAATGGATGAATCCGACATTCTTTCTCATTAAATCGCCGCAGGAGATATTCGAGAGAGCGGAGAACATCGGCATAACTTTCACGATTTCTCTCTGAGAGATCGTTCCTAGCAACTCGTTTCCGCGTTTAACGAGCAATACCCAAACCCTATTGGTTAACATGAGATCCGCTGCGGTGAGTAAGGACGCTTCAGGGGAGACTGGAATAGCGCTTGATGCAACCCTACCGAGGGTCACGCGCTCGGGGTTTGATACATTTAATAGATCATCAAGGGTTACAACCCCTAGGCGGTGTCCATATTCGATAACTGCCTCACGGACCTCGGCTTCGCGTAAACACCCTATCAAACTCGATACTTTATCATTAGCTGAGAATTTTTGCGGACGTGTATTCATAACTTGAGAAACTTTCCGAAGTGCAAACCTCCTCATTATTTAACAGTTCTCCAGATGAGTATTCCATAAATGATATTTAAGTAGGGTTCCAAGAGAAAACCCCAGTATAACCCGGATGCCTAATGAATACGAGCCGCAGAAAACGCATTTTCAGGTATGAAAAGCTTGGACGGCGACTCCTTTAGCACTTTAAGTAGCTCTGACAGTCGTAGACCTCTCTTGACATCCCCGAAGATGTCGCATTTCGGGGGATTGAGATACCAGCTATGTTCTTTCAGGATTATCTCCGCTTCATTTCCTAGTTTCGTCCTCACCTTGATCTTCCATAAGCTTCCCTGTCGAAGGTGTTCCGGGACATCTACTCCGCCCTCCTCTATGAGCGCGTAACCATTTTCGATTAGTCTCTTCTTTATCGGTTCCGGGTCTACATAGTCGACCTCGATGTCGATGTCGCTTCTGGGTTTAATTATTCCACGCCAGACGCTTCCAACGAGTCTAGGGCTAAAATCTCTTAGGATATCCATGATAGAGAGAGCTTCTCGCCGCAGCTTCTCGAGCCTAATCCAATATTCATCACCCTCGATTAAGAGAGCGTATTCAAGGAGCTTGATCGCTATTTCAGAATTACTTGGCAGGATTGAGATGCCGAGAACTTGAGAGGCTATTTTCTTTGCCTCCAGATACTCTTTACATGAACCATGATAAAGGAGCTTCGCGGCTTCGAGGGCTACGGATTCTCTAGCCCGCAGGGATCTCGCTTTCCTGCTGCTCAGCGGGCACCTCCTCCGCCTCGACTTCTACTTCAGGCTTTTCTCCGCTGTAGACCCAATCTGGGATCTTTAGGACCTTACTTTTGATCACTCCGACATGGCGGAGCACGGTTATTTTCTTTGCCTCCTGATATATGTCTGACGCGGTTTTTCCGAGCACCATTTCCTGAGCGAGCTGGGCGAGGGTGAGTTCCTTGGCCGCTTTCTCAAGGACGTTCTTCATCACCTTCCTTATCATCTTAGCCTTCCATGAATGTTTGCCTATCCTCTTTAACGTGAAGGCTGTCGATTGGACGCGGAGATGGAAGCCGTCCTTCGTAACTAAATTCATTATCATATCGACTCTGCTGGAGCCCCTCCTAACGAGACTCCTCACGAACTCCCGTCCATACTCATGCCCATAGAAGACGGTCTCCGCGACCGCGTCCTTGACCCTAACTATCTTAAATCTTATCAGCAAATATTGCTTCGAGAAATCACCGGTCAGGGTATACAAGCTGACCCAGATAGTCCTGCCGACCACCTGCTCCGGATTCTCCGCCCACGTGGTTCCTATCTCCTTATACCCGAAGTATTCGGGAGAGTAGACCGTGTAGATTGTCTTTGGTGCTCGCTTCTCAGGCCTAGGCTTTCTCGGCATCTCCCATGCGAAAAACTCCCCATAATAAGAGGTTTTTGCCGGGAGAGAAGTTTTATGCCATAAAACTTTTTAACCCCCGCCCATAACCTCTAACGACCGGAATGCGGTTCTGGACGGGAGTTGGTTTAATTGTTTTGTTTATCTTCTTGGCCCTGAACCAGGGGGCGGCTCTTGAAAACCAGGTTAAAGTTGCGGTCACTATGCCTGTTTTGGGGGCTATTGTCGAAGACATAGGCGGAGAACATGTTCAGGTTGTCTCGCTCCTTCCGCCAAACGTTGATCCACACAGCTATGAACCCAGTGTAGAGAAGGTCTTGGAATCGATTTCTAAGGCTTCTCTGATAGTTATGAGCGGGCCTTCACATCTCCCCTTAGAGGAGAAGATTAGAAAGCTGTCGGAAGAAGGAGTCATCAAGACCCCGATCTTAGACTACCGAGATTATGAAAACATGGGGCTACTTCTTCTCAGCGTCCCCGGAACCGGATCCATAAATCCACACGGCTATTTCTTCTCATTCTCAGGGCAAAGGGCGATAGCTAAGGCCTGCGCGGCGAAACTCTCGAGAATAGATCCCGATCACGCAGAGTACTATGAGAGAAGGCTGGGTAGATATCTTCAAAGACTCTCCGCTCTGGAAGAGAGGATCAAGGCTATGGGAATAAGTGGAATGAAGGTGATAATAGGTGGCCCAGATTTACAATATTTAGCTGAGGACTTGGATTTGGAGATCGTCAGTATGATAGTTAAGGCTCATGGAATCGAACCCTCTACCCAAGAGATCTCGAAGATCATTGACTTGATCAAAAGTGGAGATGCGGACGTGGTGGTTGTAAGCGACATCGAGGTGAGCGAGAACTCGGCGTTACTCGGGGCGCTAAAGGAGAATAAGATCCCCTACATAATCGTCCCAATAAGTGAGCTGGTGGATGAACCTGAGCTTATCCCACTTGTTACGGCATCCTTATTGAAAAGCAGTCTTGAAAGACAAGTCGTCGGAGCCGAGGCAACGGGGGGATTCTTAGATATGGTCGCCGTGCCATCTCTAGCGGCAAACCTAGTTTTATTCACATTAACGGTTCTATTACTGATTAAGGTGAGGAGATATGCCGGCTGAGATCGAGGTTTACCAAGTATCTTACAGCTTTGGCCCGAAGATAGCATTAGATAACGTTACATTTCGATTGGACTCGCCATTCTTCTGTGTTGTAATGGGGCCGAATGGGGCTGGGAAGACCACGATGCTTAAGTTAATGCTCGGATTGCTGAAACCCAAGGAAGGCTATATCAGGATCTTCGGCCACGACGTAGTTAAAGAGACCTCGATTATCAGAAAGAATGTTGGATATGTGCCCCAGGTAGTAAATATCGATTATCACGTCCCAGTAACGGTTGAAGAAGTAGTCGCCATGGGAGCGCTCTCGAAGGATATCCCGCCTAGGATTCTGACCAAGAGCATTAAGAAGAAGGTTGAAGAGGTTTTAGAGATCGTCGGTTTAGAGGATTCATCCTCCCTATTTACTGAACTCAGTGGGGGTCAGAGGCAGAGAGCGCTCATCGCCAGGGCCTTAATCAGTGAACCCAAACTCCTGTTACTGGATGAGCCATATTCGATGTTGGATTTCGATATGAAATGTGAGATAGCTGAACTCCTTTACAGACTTCATAAAGAAAAGGGTATCGATGTATTCCTCGTCGCGCATGAACTCAGCCCCTGCATCCACCTAGAGCCAACGGTAATCTTGCTCAATAAACGCGTCTATGCCGTTGGAAAGGCCGGCGAAGTCCTCAGACTCGAGAACCTGAAGAGAGCCTATCCTGGATTGACAGAGGTTCCAGCTGGATTTATCCTAGGTGAGGACCATGCTTGAACTCCTTACCTTAACTTACATGTTGGCCGTGGCCGGCGGGGTCCTAGTCGGAGCCATCAGCCTCCCTCTCGTATTATCGAGGAGCACCCTCTTCGCCCTCACCATGACCCACTCGGTCCTCGGAGGGGCCATCTTAGGGATATACCTAAACGCCGTCTTTAATCTCGGCGTGCCCGTTCCCATGGTCGCGACCTTGACCGCCTTGACCCTCTCGATACTCGCGGCGGAATTATCCGAGAGAATTTTCTCGGAAGACGTGGCGATAGCCTTGACAGTCACGATCGCGACCACGATCACGATAATATTCAGCTACCTAACTATACAGGTATCCTCGACGGGGCTTTCAGAGGCCTGGCTCTATGTGGCCGGAACCTCTGCGATAGCGACCGTGGGTGATTTAACTAAGATGATGACGGCCGCGATCATCGTAGCTCCACTCATACACTTGATCTCGAGAGAACTCAAGTACATAGCCTTTGATAGGGATGGGGCAACGGCGATGGGGTTAAACGTCAGGGTTTATAGATACCTCTTCTTCAGCTTAAGCGCCCTCGCAACCTCAACGCTCGCATCAACGCTCGGGGTCTTGGCGACCCACGTCCTCTTAGCAGTCCCCGGGGCGGTTGCGATAAGATTCGGTAAGAAAGGATCGCTCACAGTCTCTTATGCCGCTGCCGTTATCCTCGCTTTAACGGGATATCTGACCGCACAATTATTGGGGATACCTCCGAGTGGGGGCATAGGGCTTGTTTCGGGAGCAGTTATCTTGGGGTTGGTTATCAGACATGAGCGGCGTTGACGATTTAACCGTCAGGGAGATAGAATACTTGCTTACGGTTTTCAGGTATTCGAGGAAGAAGGGTTATGCGAGGCAATTTGAGGTCCTAAACGAGTTAAACGTGGATAAATCGACGGCATCCCTGATGATTAAGAAACTCGTTAGGAAGGGTTATCTGACGACGCGGAAAAGGGAGATCATATTAGCGGAGAAGGGACGCCGAGCCGTTAAGGAGATCCTCTGGAAACATGGCGTGCTTGAGAACGCCCTTGTTAAATTAGGAGTTTCATCCGAAGAAGCATGCGCTGTGACGTGGGAGATCTCTAACAAGATTCCCAGAGAGATGGTGGAATGCATTTGGGTAAAACTCGGTAAGCCCGATACATGCCCCTGCGGATATCGTTTTCCATCCGTCGACCAAGAAGTTGATCTGGAGGGCTTTGAAGTCTGTCTAACCTATAGAAAACGCTCACTTGCTTGTGACCTTTAAGCACTTTAAAGTAAGAATGCTCATCGCGAGAATATCATCTAAGGTCGCTAAAAGGGATTTTACAGATCTGCTGCAGAGGATTTTAAAGATCACCGCATTCCCTTCCCTGCGCATCTCGATACTTAGCCCCTTTGGAAGAGGCTCATTATCAGGGGCAAGGGCCTTCATTACCAGCTCCGCGATCCTTTCTTCCTCAAAATGCATCACGAGCTCCGCCTCCATAGAAATATCTGACTTCGACATGGATCCGCAGGCCCCAGTTAATCTCCAAGCTCCTCCCCTATTATTCTATCCACTTCAAGTACGAATAGAGTCTTCTTGGTCTTCGGGATGCTCGCCCCAGCCGCTATGTCGTGGCCCCCGCCCCGTCCGCCAACGAGGCTCGCTGCTTTGGAGATCAGTTTCCCTAAGTTTAGGCCCCTGTCGATTAAGGATTTAGAGGACCTTGCTGAGACCTTTATGGAGTCCTCCGAGTGAGCTAATGCTAAGAGGATCCTGTCTTCTCCTTGGATGCCGATTGAGGACATCATTGAGGCGACGGAGCTTATCAATCTATCATCTATTATAGCTCCTCCATCTATTACCAAGACGTGTTTGAGTTCCTGTCTGTTTTCTTCCCTCATGGCGTATTCCATGGCCTCCGCCATCTTCCGCCTATACTCTTCGAGAATGCCTTGAGCCTCTTCGAGAAGGCTCCCGCGGCCCCCCATGGCTATCGCTATTCCGACCCATTCTTTTCCAGTTTTCCCACATGCGTTTAGGAGGGAGGCGAACTCCCTTGCATCTCTTAGATAGGTCCAGGGCTCTTCCTTGATCAATTCATACACCTTTCCGATAAGTTCCTTTGCTATGCTTGGGGGGAGGCCGAAGGATGCGAGGTGCTTCATTATACCGCTGTAGAGAAGCTTCTTTTCCTCCTCGCTTAGCTCTGTTAAAACGCGCCATCGGTCATCTTCTTTCACCTTTATACCGATGCTCGTCAGGAGGCTGTATGCGTGGGCTTCATTTCCCGAGATCCCTATTATGAAGGGGTTCATCGTGCTGGCGAGGGCTATGTGTAGGGGTTTATAGCTCCTCCCATAGAAAAGTAGGTCCTCCTCCACTTTCATCAACCCGCTATCGACGGCGTCCTTCACGATTAACTCATTGAGCCCATGAAGTCCCCGTTTATCAGATCGATCTTGTAGATCCCCTAAAGCCCCGACGACCGCTATCGGTGAGAGCCTAATATTTTCCTCATTTAAGGCTTTGGCGACGAGGTATACAACTCCGGCTCCGCTAATTTCCGTCGCGCCGTTTATTCCATGGAGGTGGGGGTTTACGTGAAATATGTTGTCCTTCGGCGAGCCCATCGGCTCATGATG
>QMUP01000018.1 GCA_003660635.1 Candidatus Wolframiiraptor sp. | reverse complement strand
AGCCCTCAGCCCTAAGCCTCTCCACCAACCCAGCAACACTATCCACAACCCCCTCATAACCCAAACCAAGAACCTCATCAATCCTCCCAAGATCATCACCAACCCAAAGCCTAACCAACTTCAAAAACGGCTTACGCCTACACTCAGGCAACCGTCTCAAAAAATCATCAAACCTACTCATCCAAGGAGAAGAAGGGCAGACACATCGGTAAATTGCTGAGATCGCCTGGTCAGAGTCATCATTCCCATGCTGAACCTAACTTTTCCTCGTTTTATTCTTTTTCTCCTCTCCTTTACATCACGTCAGACTTATTTTGATGTGTTGATTTCAGATATGGACAGTTATAGTCTTTTTTCAATGATTGCGGGCAATGTGATCTTAATAACCTCGTAGGTTTTCCTAATGTTGATATTGCTGTATACGTTTTCTATAACGTTAGGGTCTTTGCTTATGTCATTTATCCAATTCTCCATGGCGTTTAAGGCTAGAGATACTATTGTGTTTAATACTCTTGATAGGAATGGCTTCTTGATTTTTAGTAGCTTGTTGACTAGCTTCTTGGAGTTATCGAGGCTTAACTTCCACCCGGCTATCATGCAGTCGATCGCTTCTTGAGGTAGCTTGGAGAACTCTGAGAATCTTATCCCCTTCTTCTCTATTATGGTTCCGCCCATAGGTATCAATAGCAACGGGAATGTCCATCCCTTGAATTCCTCGCTTCTCAGCCTGTCTATTAGCTCTGTGGTTGCTATGTAATCATCTGGCGTGGCGTCAGGGAAGCCGACGATATACGTAAAGCAGGGATACCAGTATGATTCGTTAAACAGTTTTGAGGACTCGACTACTATGTTAGGCCAATCTTCAGGTTTCCAAGGATAGACTTTTCCTCTAAAGTGCTTAGCGAGAAGCCTAGGGCTACCAGATTCTAATCCTACTTGGGGGAAAGTCGGATTGTCATCGCTCAAGCCTTGGATCTCAGAGATATATTTGACAACATCTTTCAAGACTAGGGCTGAAGCGCAAGACACATGCGAGAAGCCTATTTTCTCGCAGGCTTCCCATTTTCTCGCCAAGTCCGTCAGCGCTTCAAACAGCCTCCTAACGGCGTAAGAATTTAACTCAAGCCCATGGGCACCATATAACATTATATCCTCCGTAACTAATCCTATACTCTTGATACCGTTTCTTAGGTTGAACTCCACCTCCCTTGCAATAATGTTTAGCGGAAACGACCTAAAATGCCACATGGTCGGGTTGCAAAAGTGGCATTTTCTAGGGCATCCGCGCGTGATCTGAACCTGCCCATTTCTGGATGGCGTTACTATCAGCGGAATTCTATCTAATGGCACGGGCTCTCCTCTAACATATCTAGGGACTTCCTCACCGCTTAGCAGCTTCTTAACAATTGAGGGAAATGTTACCTCGGCTTCACCGTCAAATAGCACGTCTATTCCATACCTGCTCTCATATCCCCTTAACTGCCAGTTACCCGGACCGCCTACAACTACTTTAAACTTATACTTTTCTTTTAACAACCTTATGACGCTCATTAGTTTCTCAAACTCAAGTTCGGTTGAGCTTTTACCACCGCCGCTTAATGCTTTTAAAGTCCAGGTGACCGGCGCCAAACCCATGGGATCAAGAACGTGTATCGCGACGATTTCCGTATCCTTGTCGATGGCTTTCATAACCATGCGCGGGGGCACGATAACTACGTCGCGTCTACTGAAACCGGCGGCGATTAGCGATGCCTCCACCTTGCATAGGGCGTAGGGAGCACATTTGGCTCTCAGGCCATCGGCGGGGATCTTAGGCGCGAGTATGCGGTATTGCACTAGTTCAGGCACAAGCCTATAGGGTAGGCACAACCCGAAACCAAAGAGATCGTTTGCATGATAGTCAGTAAAAATTGCTCTATCAGCTGTTAAAACTATTTTAGCCATTTATAACCATGTTGGTTATTATGATGTTGTGCATTTAAACCTTTTCATACCAAAAACCATGAGCAAAGTGATTTAAAATCATTCATTCTATTTTCTCGAGCCGAATATTGCTTGATATCTTATTCAAGGAATCGTTAGTGAATGGATTGACCATACCATCGAGATAATTTAAGTGTATTAGGCATCATTATGGGGTAGAACTTTGCTAAGCCCACTGCTCACAAAACTAACTCAGGATTTATTTCTTAGACGGTTCTCCTACTAGCTGGATTGGCTGGGTCTTCCGTCTCGATTAGAGTTGAGGCTGAGATCTACCCTACGGAAAGTTCTGAAAAGGTTGTGGAAGCTGTCAGGAAGATTTTCCCGAGATTAGGGTTGCAGGTTAGATGGCTTAATGATTCTGCCGTGGTCGAAGGCTGGGGCGAGGGGCTAGAAATACTAGAGAATTTGAAGAAGCTCTTGAAGGAGCGTAGGATAAGGGCCGCGGCGAGAAATATCTTGAAGTCGTCTATTGAAGGTGATCAAGTGATATTTTACTTGAATAAGCAGGCCGCGTATGCTGGGAAAGCGTCATTTACCGAGCCGTTCGTCGAATCTCCTCTTCCACCGATCAAAGTCACCGTTAAATCTAATGAGATCGATAAGGTGATTGAATGGCTAACCAAATATTAGTCGCTTAATGGCACTTCATAGCTCAATAAATCTTCAGCGAGAAAGCTGTTGGGGAATACTGCTCTAGCTTCTCGAAGAAGCTTCTCTTCATTTCCTTCATATCTAGGGCTTATATGGAAAAGGTATAACCTCTTAACACCCGCCTTGAAGGCGATTTCCGCAGCCCCCCTAGCGGTGGAATGTCCCTCGCTAAGAGCTTCCTCTTCGAATTCGGAGTGGAATGTGGCGTCGTGGATTAAGACATCCGCGTCCTTAGAGAATTCAACTATCTTGTCCGAGGGCCTGGTATCGCCGGTGTAAACTATCTTCCTACCGGGTCTCGGAGGCCCCATCACCTCCTCAGGTCTAATGATTCTCCCCTTAAATTCTACGGGTTCGCCTCTCTGGAGCCTGCCCCATAACGGTCCCTTGGGCAACCCAATTCTCTCCAAATACTCGGCATTCATCCTTCCCGGCCTATCCTTTTCTCTCAATTTATAGGCGAGAGCGGTTACCGTGTGATCCGCCCTAACGGCCTCGATGACGTATTCTCTCGATTCATACGCTATTCCATCAAGGATTTCTCTGACGTGGATCTCGTAATTGAGTTTACCAAATCTGATTGAGAGAATTGCCTCTATGAATTTCTTAGTCCCGGGAGGCCCTATCACAATCAATGGATCTTTTCTATTCAACATGGAGAGCGTATAGATTAATCCAGGTAGACCGAGTATGTGGTCTCCGTGTAAATGCGTTAATAATATGATCATTTCCCTCTTAAATCCCGTTCCCGCCTTCATCATTTGTCTTTGGGTTCCCTCTCCGCAATCGAACAATATCATATGGCCTGAAAACTTAACTGCTATCGATGGGAGCGATCTCTTGACGCTTGGAATACCGCCTCCAGTTCCGAGGAAGATCAGCTTCATAACCGTCATTTCCCCAACACCACCACCTTCCTAATCAGGCTACCATGAACTCTGGCAAGGTGTCTACCAAGAAGTCTTAATCCATGGGCTGCCGCTATTTCCTCGAGTTCTATGTCCGCTGGCGAGGCCATCACTATCCTCCCTTCTTTCTTCAATAACTTGAGGGAGCTATCAAAGAACTTGTTTAGAAGTGATTGAATAGATTCTGAAGGAACCGTGGTAGATCTTCCATAAGGTGGATCGGTGACAAAGGCGTCAAACAAACCTTCCCTGAATACAGGGTACCGCGCATCTCCGACTATCATGAACTCTCTGCCCGGTAGATATCTTTTGAGATTCCTTAAAGCCCCTTCGGCGATCCACTCCTTCAACTCGACTCCGTAAACATCGTATCCGAGTAGCCCCGCCTCTATCACTATTCCTCCAGTACCTGAAAATGGATCTAAAATCTTGCCGCCGGGTTTAACTTCCGCCAAATTTACCATAGCTCTTGAGAAGTCCGGCTGCATTGCGGAGGGAAGTGAAAAGGGTCTTTTGCCTGCAATCCTGTCTTTGAAAAAGTTTTTCGGTTTTGAGTGGATAAGTACGCCGATGAAGGTCAGCTGAGGTTCTGAGAGGATGAATATCAAGATGTCTGGGTTCGTCAAGTCAACCTTTAATCTCGGATTTAATCTGAGAATCTTGGCCCCCAATTCCCTCTCTATAGCTAACTTATCGATCTCAGCTCCCTCAATACGTTTTCCCCTAACCGCGAACTTTTCTGCTCCTTCATGAAATATTTCGGCGATAGCCTCCTCGGTTATAGAATTCAAGAGGTCCCTCTCAGAGGTCTTTGTAACTGCTATTAATCGGCAGCACAGCTTCGTATAAGCCGCCCGTTCTACTGCCGTTTTGGCAGACTTGATATCCGTATTCGATATGAGTATCCTTCGAGTGGGGGAGATACCGATTAACTCATGTTCAGGATCTAATATGTTTAGAACTGATCTCAACTCTGCTACAGGAAGTGTTTCGTATTCGCCTGAAAGGAGAAAGAAGAATGTTTGCTTTTCCATTATTTCCCTCGGATCACTTCCTCGACTAGTACCTCTGCGACGGAGTACTTAGAGTACTCGCTGGGGATCGTGTCTGATGCGATTATCTGTTCCGCGCCTGCGTTTAGGATTTTTTCCGCTGCTTTTCCTATCATAAGCCCGTGAACGCATGCGACGTAGATTTTCTCGGCACCCATCTTCTTTAACGCGTTAACGACCTCTACCATAGTTCCACCCGTGCTGATTATATCATCTACTACGATCGCGTTCTTGAGCTTTTGCACCCGCTCTAATTCTACCATAACCCTTCCTGTAACTCTATCTCTACTAGACCTCGCAACCGCGTAGTCAGCATCTAATTCGTTGGCCACCGCGCTCGCCATCTCTTCACCCTTCTTCCCAACAGACACCACTACTGGGTTCTCGACATCTAATTCCTTAAGGTATCTTGCCATAGCCTTCTCGGCGTGGATGTTAATGAGCGGTATCGGTGAACTCTCCGCTATCCAAGGAGAATGTATGTTAACGGTGTAAATTTTTTCATAGCCCGCCGACTTGAGCATTCCGAGTACGGATTTTATGCTGAGAATTTCTCCTTCAAGAAAGCGTTTGTCCTGTCTCGCGTATGCGAGGTAAGGCGCGATTAAGGAGACGGATTTGGCTCCGAGGTCTATGGCATTTTCGGCTATAAAGTATGCTTGAATGAGATGTCTGTCTTGAGGTGGGTGGGTGCCTTGAATTACCAAGAGATCTTGTCCCTCAATTTTTTCGGGAAATCGAATATAGCTTTCTCCATCCGGAAAGAGTTTATGCTCTAACTTGATTAACTTCAACCCAGTTATCTCGGCAAGTTTTTCAGCTAAGTAGGTGGAGGCGGGTCCCGCAACCAAGATCATGCCTTTCAGATTTCCACTCTATAATTTTTAGATTATTTCACCGAGCTGTAAGTTAAAATACGGCCGGAGAGGCGGTAGAACAGTGACCTTAATTGGAGACATCTATCGGAGGGTAATGGCCGTGTTTAATGACAAGCCGATGCGATTCAAATGGGTAGATGACCACGTCGCGGCCTCCGCGCGGCCGATGACCTTCAGCCAGATGAAATGGATTAGAGGGCAAGGAATAGATGTCATAATCTCGTTGACGGAATCCCCCCTCCCGGGGGAATGGATTGAGGAGATGGGATTGAAGTATTTTCACGCTCCGATAGAAGACCACTCCTGCCCGGATCCCGAGGTCCTAAAGCACATCGTGGAGAAGATTTTCGAGGAAGTATCTAAAGGCAGGAAGATTTTAGTACATTGCGCCGCTGGGCTTGGTAGAACGGGCACAGTTCTTGCGGCATACCTTATGGTCCGTGATGGTTTAACCCCCGAGGAGGCAATTAAAGCGATTAGAGAGATGAGACCTGGATCGATTGAACCTAATCAAGAACGCGCCCTCTTCGAGTTTTATCGAAGATATCATGATTGAAGTTGCTCTTTGATCAGCTTTATCGTCGAAGCCCCTATTCCCGGGACCTTCATCAAATCCTCCGGAGATGCTTGTCTTAATTTCTCCAGAGTGGTAAAGCCGGCCCGATAGAGTGCCCTAGCTCTAACTCTCCCGATTCCCCGGAGGCTCACTAAGGGTAGCAGTTCTTCCCTGACTCCGTGTTTCAATCTCGTGCTCAGCATATCATAAGGTTTCACGAATTCACGGTAGCCAGCTATCTTCGCTATCTGAGATGCGGCATAGGCTATCCAGCTCGCGTGCTCCCTAAGCGCCGCCAGATCTCCCGGCTGAACTCCGAACCTATCATATATCTCCGCCTCCGATACCTCATTTATCCATGCTTCGAGGACCAATGCTGTTCTGATGGCGTCCATGTATTCGTCATATGCCTCTTCTTCCGGATCAGGGGGAGGAACTAGTAGACCATCTCTCCTCGCGTCTATTTCTTCTTCAAGAAGTTTGTAGGAAAATCTCTTCATCGGGATCGTCGGGACATCAGGGGTTAAGGCTATGGAATGGAGAAGGCCGAAGACGGATGCTTTCCCGGCCTCGCGGAATATCTCTAAGAGTTTCACAGCGGTCAACGGATCTATATAGAGTTGCGAAACCCTCCTTCCAAGAGACGTCGCCTTAACCTTGTCTCCACGAAGTTCAATGAAGTTTGCTGACCTCAGGAAATCGAGTACGTCCATTATGAGCCCTTGAATTACGAAGCTCCCATAGATATGCGCTAAGAATGTGGAATCAAAGAATTTGAGGAGATGATCGAGGTCTTCAAGATCCTCTGAGGCGATTATCGCGAGGACGTGTGTTCTGAGATGGCGCTCCGACGCCAACTCCGACTTGATCTTCTCAGGGCTTCCCAGAATGTACTTCTTGAAAATATAGTCTTTATCGGTTCTCTTCCTAGCAATGGCGACCGCGTATCCTACTTCATCGAAGCCCGGTCTACCGGCCCTGCCGCAAAACTGCTTATACTCTAAAACTGGAATGGCTTGATAACCGTATCCTAACTGGTATCTCTTCACCTCGGTTATGAGCACTAGTCTCGCGGGGAGATTCACGCCCGCAGCAAGGGTCGGCGTCGCCACAACCGCCTTTAAGATCCTCGACCTAAATGCCTCTTCAATTATCGCCCTATGCGCGTGGGAGAGACCTGCGTGGTGGAATGCCGCTCCGGCGGCCACGAGGTTTGCGAGGTTCTCTGAGAAACTACTCCTATCCACTTCTAAGATCTTTTCGGCATAATCTTGAAGTAGTTCGCGGTCTCTGGGGCCGAGGACCTCTATTCTTTCGCTGAATGCTTTTGCCAGTTTGGCGGCGTATTGTTCGGCTTTCCTCCGCGTCATCGCGAATACCAGTACTTGGCCTCCATCAAGAATTGTGTTTAAAACGGCGTTTACCAACACGTTTTCATCGATTTTCCTGAGTTCTCTGACCTCGCCGTCGGCGAACTCTATCTTCCTCCCCATCAAAACTCCTTCCTTAAGCGGCACCGGCCTCCATTCTGAGACGACTGGATTGGCGTCCAGCCACTCGGCGATTTCCTCAGCGTTGCTGATCGTGGCGCTTAATCCTATCAGCTGTACTTTTGGAAGCCTTCTCCGCAGCTTTGTAATCACTATCTCTAATGTCGGTCCTCTGTCGGGGTCTCCAAGTAAATGTAATTCGTCTAAGATAACTATGGATAAATCATTCATCCAAGAGGCTCTATGCCTTAACAGGCTATCGGCCTTCTCGTTCGTCGCGACTATCACGTCGTAGTTTGCTAGCCAGGGATCGGCAGAGTCGTAGTCTCCGGTCGAGATCGCGGCGCGAAACCCCGAATTCTTGCAGAGGATCTTTCTGCAATCCTCTATTTTTTCTGATGCGAGCGCCCTAAGGGGGACGAGATACAGCACCTTTCCGCCCCTAATTAGGTGTATTGAGGCGGCGAATAATGCGACGAGGGTTTTTCCCGAGGCTGTGGGCGTGGCAAGGACGACGTTCTCACCTTTGAGAACTCCCGCTTGAATCGCTTTTACTTGAGGTGGATATAGTTCCCTTATACCGAGTTCTTTCACATTTCCCTTAACGAAGTCCGGAATAGGTAGGTCATCGACCAGCAAAACACTCTCCCCGGCTTAGGTTAGCCTATATACTCCGGGCTTGGGGCTAAATATCTTACCGTCGGAGAGAAGCCTGCTTAACAGCTTATTTATCTCGACGTCTGTTAATCCCTTTTCCCTTAATGCCTCTCTAACCTCCTCATCTTCAGCATAGCCTTTCTCCTCCTGTAATTCTCGGATCGCATCTAAGAGCATTACGAATTTGTCGCGCATGCTCTTCGGCTTCCCAGTTAATATCACATCTATATCCGGTTTTCCCGTCTCTATATCTATGCCGACCTCGGATAAACTCCTCTTCATCAGGTCGATTACATCGAATACGTCTTCCTCGGTTACGTATTCCCTGAGCGCCGCCCTCGCCCTCGCCTCCGCCAACCTTATCAGAGACTCCAATTGCCTCGCCGTTATTGTCACTGTCGAGGTCTGCTGATAAATAGACCTCATCTGCAGGTAAAAGTCCTTGATCAGCTTCGCGGCAGAGGGTGTGAGTTCAGGTTGAATCCTCTTCGCGTAGGCGATGTATTTCCTGAGGATTTCGGGCTTGATGGGCGGTGAGGTTACGGCGGTGGATTTCGATTGAAGCCCGAGGATGTGTTCCGCCAATTTCTCATCCCTTTCTTTTTGAGGTTCATCTCTTAAGACGAAGATCAAGTCAAACCTGGAAAGAATCGTGATTGGCAGGTCTACGTTGTCGGTGAAACTCCTATAGGGATCATATCTGCCGAGGACGGGGTTTGCGGCGGCAAGTATCGATGTCCTGGCATTTAGAGTCGCCACGATCCCTCCCTTGGCTATGCTTATGGTCTGCTGGGCCATCGCCTCGTGGATCGCCACCCTATCCTCAGACCTCATCTTATCGATCTCATCTATGCACGCCACGCCCATATCGGCTAGCACCAGCGCCCCCGCCTCCAGCATCATCCCGCCGGTCTTGTCTCGGACAACGGCGGCCGTTAGCCCAGCTGCCGTCGAGCCTCTGCCCGATGTATAGATTCCCCTCGGCGCCATCATCGCGACATATTTCAGGAGCTGGCTCTTACCGGTTCCGGGGTCTCCGACTAATAACACGTGTATGTCGCCTCTGACCTTGGTTCCATCCGGGTATTGTTTAGTTCTCCCTCCGAAGAGGAGGAGCATGACCGCTTTCTTGATATGTTCTAGGCCGTGAATACTTGGAGCGATGGATTCGACGAGCTTCTTGTGGATTTCAGGATCCTTCGCCATTTCCCTGAAGAGCTTTTCCTCTTCTGGAGTTATAGTTAGGGTTTCCGGTTCCTTACTCGCCCTCTCGATGCTAACCGCTTCCAGATACATCTTCGAGGTCTTCCTGAGGGAATCCGGTTCTCGGTCATGGATCGCTTGGAGAACTCCGGTCACTATCACTCTATCACCCGGCCTCGCAACATCTACTATATCGCCTTTCAACCCGACGTCGATTATTCGTGGAAGCTGACCGGGTGGCAGGTCCTCAGGTTTCTCCTGTATCCCAACGAGCTGGAAATCGATGTAGTCGCTTTCCTCGGCAATTAACTCAAATCTCGATCTCTTACTCATGCATCTAGCACATCTGTCGGGTGGAGTTATCCTCGCCTCCTCCTGAGGAATCCTATATTTTGCACCGCAATTGCTGCATCTAAAAACGGCGACCCTAAGCATGGGGCGTATGGCGCTCGCCCTCACTATTATACCGTCTATCGCTATGAGCCTTCTGAGATGGGCTGCCCTGATTTCCCGGATGGGGATCT
>QMUP01000017.1 GCA_003660635.1 Candidatus Wolframiiraptor sp. | reverse complement strand
GTATAGCTTTCCACGGGTGCTCCGATTCCCTTGTATGCGGGGGCCATCTCTATCAGGGTCACTTCACGTTCACAGCCCCTTTCCTCGATGAGGTAGTCAAGGAAATAGCTGAGGAGACGCGTTTTACCAGTCCCGACGTCACCTACTATCAGAGTCCTTCGCCCGAGAAAATCCTCAAAATTGATCTCTTCGTTCTTCATCATTATCTTACTCTGATGTCTATGCCTAATGTTTATTAAAAAAATAGTTCAGCGAGAGGCGATGCTGGCCTCGAAGAAGATCTCGCTGGTCACGGTGTTCACGGCTCTTGGAGTCGCGATCGCGCCGGTGGCCTGGTTTCCATTCATATCGACGAAGGCATATCCAGGCCAGCACCTGATAAACGCGTTGGCCGGCGTCATGCTCGGCCCATGGTGGGCGATGATCACGGCGATCCTGATAGGCATAATCAGGAATTTCTTGGGGATAGGGACAATCTACGCGTTTCCAGGTGGATTGCCGGGGGCTATAGTCGTCGGGTTATCCTACATCCTGACCTCTAGGCTAAGACATAGATTACTGAGATACTCAGCGGCGCTACTTGAACCGATAGGTACGGTGATTATCGGCGGAACTCTCTCATTATTCATCGTCGCCCCGGCGGTGGGAGACCTGAGGCTCCTCGGCGCAATAGAACAATATGGCGCTTATCAGTTCCTCCTAATATTCTGGAGTGGATGGGCGATTAGCTCTGTTCCTGGTTCTGTCTTCGGATACGTGGTCCTACTGGTCCTCGATAAAACCGGGATACTCCAACAGATCAGCGCTTATAGGGTTTCTCCTCGGGCCACACGAATAAGTCGCTCGTGACGAAGTTCGCCAGCGTTCCAAATCCTATGGCAAATAGATAAGATATGAACGTCTCAAGACCTAGGAGATCGGCGAGCAGATAGAGGACTCCGACGGTGACAAGCATCCCTAAGATCCTAGATCCATGGAAGTTAATCAACCTGATTAATAATCGCATTTGCCCACGTCTTCCCCTAAAAGTCCATAAATGATTAAACGTGAAGTTGTTCAGGATCGCGATCTCAGTGGCGATTACGCTCGCCAGCAAGTGATTTACCCCGAGGATGGAGACTAAGATCCAGAATGCCGCGAAGTTAACGATGACGCCGCTTCCTCCGACTATTCCAAACTTCAGAAAGGTGATCGAGAAGATCTTCCTCCTCATCCATGAGATTATCTTCGAGAAAAGGTCCATGACATCTCACTTCTTCGCGAGATACAATTCCTTAAGCTTGGCGAGGTTTGTCGCAAAATTCCCCCTAGAATCCACGGGAGTTTCGAGGATCAAGGGTAGGGGTCTAATTACGGGGTGATGAAGCAGTTCGTAGAAGCCCTTCTCCCCGATCTTTCCCATTCCAATGTGTTCGTGTCGGTCTATCCCGCTTCCCAAATCGCCTTTTGAATCATTAACGTGAACCACCTTCAGCCTCTTCAAACCTATTATCGCATCAAAATCCTCAAGCGTCGTTTCGATGGCCTCACGCGTTCTAAGATCGTATCCCGCAGCGAAGGCGTGGCATGTGTCAAAGCATACTCCAACCCTCTTTTCATCCTCGATTAGATCCAGAATCCTGCGTATGTCCTCAAACCTCGACCCCACGCTATTCTTCTGCCCGGCCATATTCTCCAGCAACAACATAACGTCATTATCAACCTTTGAGAGGGCTGTGTTAACGGCCTTGGCCACCTGATTTATCCCCGCCGCCAATCCCTTTCCCAAATGACTTCCGACGTGGACTACTAGGTATTGGAGCCCGAGTTTACCCGTTCTCTCAAGTTCCTGGATCAAGGATTTTACAGATCTCTGGTGGCTCTTCTTATCGGGAGAAGCTATATTCGGGAGATAAGGCATGTGAGCGACCGCGATCTTAAACCCCGCCTCCTCGAACTTCCTCCTAAATTCCTCGGCCTCCTTCTTCCTCAACGGCTTCGCAGTCCACCCCCTCGGATTCCTCGTGAATATCTGAAAGGTCGTGCAACCCAATTTCTTCGCCCGATCCACCGCCTTATCTATCGACCCGGAGATCGAGACATGAGCTCCCAGAAGCATCTACAAAAAGTTCACCAGCCCAGGCTTAAATCTTTACAGACAATGATATCTAGCCGATGAAACGGGCAAGATACTTAAAGTTCTCCAGAAGCCTTCTTAAAACCGGCGGCTTTCCGTTGCTTTAGATTTATCAAGAACTTCCGCGCATCCTCGGGACTCCAGCTAGAGAAGAGTATAGATTCGGGATCAAGCTGCCAAGAATAACCGCAGCTAAAACACCTCACAGTTTTAGATGCAGTGGTGAGCTGCATGAAGCCGCAGCGAGGGCACCTTACGACCTTATATGTCCTCCTCACTTCGACTCAGCAACATTGGGACAAGATATTAACCCTTCTTCCTTCTAAAACTATGAAAAATTATCCCGAGAGATTTCCCGAATAAGGAAAAGATGGCCAGCGCAAAATACAAAAATCACGCAGCCAAACCATCGTCTGAAGCCCGGTCGTCTAGCGGCCAATCCAGCTGGTCAGATTGGGGTCATGGATCCCGGGCTTTGGATCATGGCCGCGAGGGTGAGAAGAAACCCGGGGACCTGGGTTCGAATCCCAGCCGGGCTACCATTCTCCTCATCTCTTGTGCAAGCGATCTTATAATATACTGGAATCTGCTTGTTCGAGAAAAGAATATTTTCGCGAATCTTTACCTCAAAGATAATTTATTCCCCGGAAACCCGTCACGGTCCACTTTATTTAAAGCTGATGAGATAAAGCTTTTATTATGAAAACGGAGGCGACCCGACATGGATAATGATTCTCTAAAACGCCTGCTGGATTCTAATGAAACTTTTCGAAAAGAACCCTATGGAAAAGCGTTCGGCATCATTGATGATTTTGTAGATTATTTGAAAAAAGGCTTTGAATTAGGAAGTAAAGTGAGCATCGAAGGCCCCCGTATACGAAGTGTAATATTCACCGGAATGGGTGGATCAGGCATTATTGGTGATGTCGTCGCGGATTTTTTGGCGGGGAAAGATGTCGAGATCCGGGTTCAAAAGGATTATTTCATAGCGCGTGGGGAGTATGATTTAGCAGTTGTAGTGAGTCATTCGGGAAATACCGCCGAGACCATCAATTCCTTAATTGAGTTGTTACAGAGAAATGCTGATCAAAAACTCGTAGTCATAACTTCAGATGGAATATTGAAAAGAATTGCCGAAAAAATTGGAGCACCACTAATTACGGTTAGAGGCGATATTCCTCCAAGATACGGTTTCCCGGAAATGCTTGGAGCAGCTCTTGGGTTACTCTCCTCGCTAGGTATAATAGAATTCCATGTTAATGAAGAAGAATTGGAAGGCTTCCAATCGAAACTTAAATGTGACGTTCCCTATGAGGAAAATTTAGCGAAGCAGGTGGCTGCTAAGATAACGCAATTTTATCCAGTTATATACTGTCCTCGATATTTAAAGGCCGTTGGATGGAGATTGAAATCCCAACTAAATGAAAACTCCAAGATTTACTGCTCATACGCGGAACTACCAGAAGCATTACATAATGACATAGAGGCGCTTACCAAGGACTCATTAGTGATAATTCCCCGAAGTTTTAGAGAGCCCAAAGAGCTAACCTATACCATAAATGCTCTTGTTGAAATCTTAGGCGGTGATAGATTTGTATTTTTGAAGGCAGAGAGCATGTACTTAGTTAACGAAACGATCAAGCTAATAATTCTCTGCGACTACATATCGTTATATGCAGCCGTAATAAAGAAAGTCAATCCAATGCAGGTGCCATTAATCTCTCGACTCAAAAAGATAAACGAGACCCCAAAAATGATTTACAATAAGGCCTCAAGAATATTCTTTGGCGTTGAGAAAAATTGAGTATCGCGAAATATTTGCTTCAAAAACTAATTAAAGCCCTCATACATGAACTTCAGATTTTTCTTAGAGTTCTACGTTTTGAATCAAGGCTTCATACACGAGATCCGCTAGATCTATTACCTCAACATCCTCAGGAGCATTTATGGCCCTCAATCCCACTCTTATCATTGCCACGCATGCCGGGCAAGTGGTTACTATCTTCTTCGCTCCCGTTTCAAGAAGCATTTGGGCTCTGCGGGCTGCCATCTTTACCGCTGCTTCGGAGTGGGTGACTTCTACTCCTCCGCCGCCATCGCAGTAAGTCTCTTTCTTAGTGTATTCTGGCTCCACTAATTCCACACCTTTTATGTTATTTATGACGATTCTAGGAGCCTCGATCACATCTAGATACCTAGCCAAATAGCATGGATCGTGATATGTGACTTTCACAGGGTTTTTGAATGCTGCCTGGTCAGACCATTTATCCAGATTCTCTGCTAATATCTCGGAAAAGTGTTTAGCGTTTATGTCAAAGTTTCCTAGAAACTTCGGATAGAGAACTCGGAAAACATAGAGGCAAACGGGATTCAGCAATATTAGTGTTTTGGTACCCCTTTCTTTAAGCATTTTTGCGGTGTATTCGGCTTGCTTCACAAAATCCTCTAAATAACCATAGGTGTGAAGAGGTTTGCCGCAGCATGGTTCATCTTCACGCAGATAAGCCGGCTCTATTCCTATGAATCTCAGTATCTTAACGGCTCTTCTAAGTACTTCCTGATAATATTCATTGGGATCCACAATGCCCGCTAGTTCCCTAACAAATCTATCAAGATCCATCTCCTCTAAAAACCCGAATAATTCGACAACTTTTTCAAATGACACCCCGAGGACATTAATCAATTCCGTATATCCCATTAGTGGGTTCATGCAAGAAGCAAATAATACGGTTTCCCCAGTTCTTTTCAAATTAAGTCCTTTACTCCATTCAATCCTTTCAGAATCGGAGGCCCCGAATGGATTCTGGCTTTTTAGTAGATATCTCCTTGCTGCCTCAACCGTCATAAACCCTATCCCCTTTGAAACGCATTCGTGTCTTGCGGCCACGAATATGTCCGTTGTCGGAAGTTCTTCGGGACACTTATACGTGCACCAACCACAGAGTGCGCAGTTGAAAATTCTATCGGCGAAATCTTTACTTATTTCTGTTTTTCCTTCGAGTAGTGATTTAAATAGCTGCATTTTCCCCCTTGACCCATATACATCAAAGTAGCTTGCATCCCGTGCAGGACAAGCTTCGAGACAATACCCGCAATGGACACAGGAGTATATTTCCTTTAAAAAATCAATTAAACGCGAGGCGAATTTTTTCTCACTCATTGTGACTAATCCTTATCCCATAAAGCGTTATTTTAACATTTTTAGGAGGGGGCTATAGATCTTGATGGCAGAGAGCCCTAGCCTGGATAGAATCAACTTCAAGGAATTGGGCTGGCGCTAAAACTAAATATCCCGTTTAAAGAAGCTATTTTACAGTAATGATTAACATAGCGATTATTGGATGCGGTGTTATAAGTATCGCTCACCTTAATGCATATGAACTCATTCCAGATGCAAACGTCGTCGCGGTATGCGATGTAATCGAGGGCTTGGCGGCTCAGCGGGCGCGAGAATACGGTATAACAGCTTATTATACCTCGATAGAGGATGTGTTGCGAAGGGAGGATATCGATGTCATAGACGTATGCGTTCCCACAAAGTTCCACGCAGAAGTTTCAATTAAATCTCTTTTGGAAGGTAAACATGTCATCTGCGAGAAACCCATGGCCTCAAATCTTAAACAAGCAGACGAGATGATAGAGGCGGCGAAAAAATCAAATAGGTTCCTGTTAATAGGTCAATCTAACAGGTTTCTTCCGATGGTAACTCTTATCAAAAGAATAATAGCATCTGGAAAGCTCGGAGACCTGCTACTGATACGGATGGCTCAGCGTTTCGATAACCCATATAGTAAATGGGTGATGAACCCGAAACACCCAAAATATTATTGGGAATACGGAGGCGGCCCCCTCATAGATAGCGGGGTACATGGAGCAGATCTATTAAATTGGATGTTTAAAGAAGATCCTAAAGTTGTAACCGCAATTGGAACAACATATCCGCCTGCATTACCATTTTTCACGTCGGCTAATGTGGTCGTAGAATACCCGAAAGGTAAATGCGGAATTATACAAGTTAACAGAGAAACGCAAGGGTATCCACAGTATGAAAGATTCATAGAGATCCTCGGAGAAAAAGGAAGTATATGGGGATATGACAACTTCTATAGGCAAACAATACTCGCTCATGCAGGAACCTTAAGCGAAATATATTGCGGGGAGACTCCTCTTGATCCAATTCCTACGGGGCACAAGCCTTTGGTAGAATACTTACCTGTGGTAAGTGAATTCTACCTAGAATTAAAGACATTCATAGAGGTTATAAAAAATAATGAGGAGCCGCCTGTGAAACCTGAGGAGGCGAGGAAGGCCTTAGAAATATGCGTTGCAGCTGAAATATCTGCAAGAAATAGGAAAAGTGTTGAATTGCCATTAGAGGTGTAAACATGCCGCGAGAGAAGGTTGTTGGAATTGTTGGTGTCAAGGATTCTGTTAAGCACAAATTTGTAGATCGTCTGCTAACTTATTACGACTATAAACTTGTGGACGTGAACGCCTTTTCAGAAATAGAAGGACTTTCCGGAATCTTATTTCTCAAAACCGAAGAAAGCATGATATTCGACGCCGCTGAGAAGGGAATACCCTTTCTACTTGACACCCCCTTTTCCAAAGACATAGAAAGCGAGTTAGCGATATTGAGGCGGTTACTGTCTAAGGGCGCCCGCTTTATCTTGACGCATCCTTCACGCCATCATCCCAAGTTAGTTTGCGTAAAACGACTTGCTGATAACGGAGTCTTTGGAAGAATAGGTGCAATACACTTAACAACGTTTTACATGAAAAACTATGCAAGAGATGTGAAATTCAGGAAATCAAATATATCGGGGAAAATCATATATTGCCTGCTTAATGCCATCGACTTTCTTTCATGGATATATCGTGCTCAGCCATCAAATACTGGATGTTGGATAGTGAAGAAAGGTTCACGTGAGGTCATCGTATTAAATTCCGAATTTGAAGATAAAATAGGTTCTGCGACGTCATACCTCGTCGACTCCACTTCTAATCCTTCTGGCGTAGACGTGATAATCGAGCTCACGGGATTCAAGAGATTTTTGGCTTGGGATACAACGGAGCAGGTGCTCCTTTTCAGGGATAATAACAACGTTAAGCCGATCTATTGGGGAATAGGTATAGAAGATCTGATTGCGAGGAAATTTATTGAACTTGTTGAGGGCCGTGAATTCAGGGAAGAAATGTCGGAAATAGTGAACTCCTATCAGTCGACAATAGATATACTTAAATTGGCTAAAATTTCAGAGGTTAAATGAGGCGGGGTATTATGAAACCTGTAAACGTTGGATTGTTAGGAACGGGTTTCATGGGCCGCACTCACACATATGCTTATAAGTCAATACCATTCTATATCCAGTCTCCGGACGCTCTTGCAAGAATGGTTGCCGTATATAGTAGAACTCCTGAAAAAGCAGTAAGGTTCAAGGAAGTTCACGGATTCAGTAAGGTCTATCTGAATGATTGGAGGAAACTTATAGATGATAAGGAAGTGGAAGTAGTAGATAATACCTTGCCCAACTTTCTCCATTATGAGCCTTGTCTTTACGCACTAGAGTCTGGGAAGAATGTTATCTGCGAAAAGCCGCTAACAGTAAAGTTGGAAGAGGCGAGGAAACTTTATGAAAAATCTATAAAGACGGGGGTCAAGACCATGTCTATCTTTAACTACAGATTTCTACCGGCTGTGAAGTTCATGAAGAACTTTATATCCTCGGGTCAAATCGGGAAACTTTTCCACTTCAGATGCGTTTTCGCACACTCCGGACATGTAGACGTGAATAGACCTTGGAGTTGGAAGGAGAATTTCGAAACCTCCGGAGGAGGAGCTTCAGCGGATCTCGGAATACATGCAATCGATTTAGCGCGATACCTTGTCGGCGAGATTTCAAAGGTCATGGCTAGGGAGAAGATCTTCATCCCCGAGAGAAAAGATCCAACGGGAGAAACTAAGAAAGTAACGGCCGACGACGCTTTCATGAGCCTTCTAGAGTTCGAGAACGGCGCTCTGGGAACCTTAGAGGCCACGAGAGTAGGTACGGGATATAAAAACTATCTTAGGGTAGAGATCCACGGAAGTGAGGGAGGGCTGGTATGGAACTTGGAGGACTTAAATTATGTCAAGGTCTTTAAAACCGAAGGACCCCGAAGAGAGCAGGGCTGGAAGGTTATACTTGTGGATCTACCTTGGTGGCCTCCAAGAGGTCATATTGGAGGATGGCAAACTGGGCACGTCTTTGCGCTATACAACTTCTTAGAAGCAATTGTTAAAGACGAAAAAGAGTTCGCTCCAACGTTTTATGACGGATATCAAGCCCAACGAGTACTTGAGGCCATCCACCGATCTAATAAGGAGAATCGATGGATAGACTTAGAGATGGTAAGGTAGCCAATGAATCTCTTATGAGCCTATTAGGCTCTCACAAAAATATTGTTCTAAAAAGAAATCTAACCTTTCTCAAGGACACAATAGACCTACAAAATCTATGGCCTCAATTTCCCACAACCCTCATCCGTTCGTTATCGTTCTCACAAAATACAATACATGGTGAAAGATTAAAAGAGATAAGTTTAAATTCACGCTTAAGCGAAATTATGAGTGCATGGGCTTATGTTCACCAAAATTTGATGTGGCAGTTATCGGAGCAGGGCCTTCCGGGTTAACGGCCGCTTATTCTTTGGCAAAAAAGGGATTCAAGGTTGTTGTCCTTGAAAGGGGTAGAACTCCCGGATCAAAAAACTTGTATGGGGGAAGGGTGTATTCGTCTGCTTTGGAAGAGATTTACGGGGGCTTTCGAAGCGAGGCACCTATAGAAAGATGGGTGAAGAAGGAGAGATTCTCAATAGCTTTAGGAGATAAGTCGATTACAATCGAGTATTCTTCTAATTCTTCATCAAGTTTTACCGCATATCTCTCTAAGCTAACAAATTGGATGGCTCAAAAAGCTGAGGAGGCGGGGGCAACAATACTCACCGATATAAGGGTAGACGATATATGGGTTGAAGACAACTTTGTTAAAGGGATAAAAGCCGGCGGCGATAAGCTACAAGCAGATGTCGTCATAGATGCTGAGGGCATAAACCGAATCCTACTTGAAAGAATGGGGGTTGTGCCGAAACTAGATCCCAACCATGTCGCCATAGGTCTTAAACAAGTCATAAAACTTGATGAAGAGCGGATTAATGAGAGATTCGGTCTCGAACCAGACGAGGGACTGGCTTGGTTCATAATGGGAGAAGTTACTAAAGGGATCCCAGGTGGAGGATTCCTTTATACGAACTCCACGACCGTTAGCCTAGGGCTGGTATTATTTTTGTGGGGGATGAAAAAACCCCCAAACCAACATGTATTCGAGATATTAGAGGATTTCAGACTCTCACCTCTGATGAAGAAGTTTATTGGAGATGGGGTCTGCATAGAATACGGAGCTCACTTGACTCCTGAAATAAGTTTAGACCTCTCTCCCAAGAAACTTTATGGTAACGGTTTTCTGGTGGTAGGCGATGCCGCAGGCCTTCTACTAAATCTCGGATATACTGTCAGAGGAGTGGACCTCGCAGCATATAGTGGATACCTCGCTGCCAAAGCATTTGAAAAAGCTCATAGTGAAGGAAAATTCAATGCGGAAAATTTGGCCCATTACCAGAATCTCCTTGAAGAGAGTTTCATAATGACAGAGCTGAACAAACACACAAGTATAGCAAAGCTATTGAAAAATGAATCAATGTTCAAGATCTATCCGGAAATCCTCGTAAACTTGGCAAGCAAGCTCTATGAAATTAAATGGCGATCACCAACGATACTTGAAGCCCTCAAAGAGGCAACAAAAGGAAAAACACTCTTTACCGAGAATGGCCCGGATATAACTGATTTGGTGAAAGCGCCATGAGCGGGGTAGCCTCTAAAAGAATGAGGATAGAGGACGCTTTAAATACCGATATCTGGGAAGTTGATGAAAACCCGCATATAGAGGTCGATTACGAGAAATGCGCTACCTGCGAAGAGAAAATCTGTACTAAACTATGTCCCGGT
>QMUP01000016.1 GCA_003660635.1 Candidatus Wolframiiraptor sp. | reverse complement strand
GGTTGGTTCGTCGAGAAAGAGAAATTCAGGATCTAAGGCTATTGCCCGGGCAATCGCTACTCTTTGAAGTTGTCCTCCACTGAGTTCATGCGGATATCTATGAACGAAATCCTCGCTCAATCCCACGTCTTCTAGAAGCCGTATAACCTTATTCATGATTTCTTCTTCTGACAGTTTTGTATGAATTTTGAAGGGATCCGCGATTATATTTCCTATGGTTTTTCTCGGGTTCAGCGATAAATAAGGATCCTGAAATACAGCCTGCAGTTTTGGTCTTATGGATTTGAATTCCCGTGGCTTGAGTTTTGTAATGTCGACGCCGTTAAACAGGATCTCTCCGGACGTCGGCTCAATTATCTTTAGGATACACCGTCCTACGGTGGTTTTTCCGCTTCCGCTCTCCCCAACCAGCGCCATTATTTCTCCTTTCCCTATTTCGAAAGATACGTCGTCAACAGCGTGCACGTAGAGCGGCTTTTTCAGAAATCCTGTTCTAATCGGGAAATATTTCCTCAATTTATTCACGCGGATGAGTGGCTCCATTGTCCGTCATCCCCTCCTAAACGTTATCATATAAATGACATGCAACAAAATGACCATTTTCGATTTCCTTTAACTCTGGTTTCATTTTCTTACAAATCGCCTTCGCATATTTGCATCTTGGATGAAAGATGCATCCCGAAGGTGGGTTTATGAGATTGGGGACTGTTCCGGGAATTGTGGGTAGCTTGCTTCTAGTTTCACTAAACTTAACGACCCTTAATAGTCCTTGCGTGTAGGGGTGGCTTGGGTTCTTAAAGACTTGATATATGCTACCTACCTCTACTATTGTGCCCGCATACATTACGGTAACTCTGTCGCATGTTTGAGCTACGACTCCCAGATCGTGGGTAATTAGGATGGTTGTTTGATGAAACTGTTTCTTCAGGTTCTCCATGAGTTCGAGGATTTGTGCTTGAATAGTGACATCTAGATTTGAGGTGGGTTCGTCCGCGATTACCAGGATGGGGCGCTTAGCCAAGGCTATTGCGATCATCACTCTCTGCCTCATCCCCCCGCTCAGCTCATGTGGGTAGCTCTTGTAAAATTTCTCAGGCTCTGGAATTCCAAGCTTCTTTAGAAGTTCTAAAGCTCGTTCCCTCGCCTCTTTTTTGCTTATATTTTCTTTCACCATTATCGCCTCAATTATTTGGTCCCCAACCTTCATTACGGGGTTTAAGGCTGCGGCTGGGTTCTGGAAAATATAGGCGAGTTTATCTCTTCTTATTATTCTCATTTCCTCCGGAGATCTGCCGACGAGTTCTTCTCCATCAAGCGTGATACTCCCTCCGGTAATTCTCGCATTATTTGGAAGCAATCCCCCGATGGCGTGTCCCAACGTCGATTTTCCACAACCCGTTTCTCCGACGAGTCCCATGGTTTCTCCTTTGTAAATTTCTAGAGAGACGCCGTTTAGCGCGTGGACCACGCCTGCGTAAGTGTAATAATTGACGTAAAGATCTTTCACAGCAAGTATTGTATCTTTTTTCATTTTCTAGGGAAAAAAGATAGCAACCCATATAAGAAGTTACTGTTAAAGAAAAAATAGATAGTTAATTAATTCGGAAATTATGGTGTATTAGCCTGTCCAATGTAGGTAGAATATCGACGGGAACAAGCTCGTCGTCGACCAGAAGAATCCCTCTAGTTCTTCTCTGTATCCGATGTGGGTCTTGGCATTCGCGAGGTTAACGTGTGGGCCGTATTCAAGCCAGTATGCTTCTAGGTCTTGTAATAGTTCGATCCTCTTCTGCGGATCCTTTTCATGGAGCGCCTGATCGTATAGATCTCTGAGGTGCTCTATGATTTCAGGCGGCTGCGTGGTCTCGTTGAATCCGAACCACCATAATGGATTAGGCGCGACCCATGCTTGAATCATCTGTATCGGTGAGGACGGTATTCTGGAGTCCCATGGCTGGATCCACATCATTTCCTCTTCTGGGTTCCAGACGTGCGCGTAGTATTCAGAGACGTGGAGGACTACCGGTGTAACGTCGATCTTTATCTTCGCTAGGTCGCTCTTGACTTGGAGGGCGAGGCTCGTGAAGTCCAATCCCCATCGAGGACTTGGTCTGATTAGCAGCTTGATGTGGAAGCGCCAGCCATCTTCTTGGACAGGATACCCTGCCTCGTCGAGGAGCTCGTTGGCCTCATCGTATTGGGCTCCTGGGAAGTATCTGGCATTCTTCTCCCATCCCTCCATTCCGGCCATGAAAAGTCCCTGCGCGATGTAAGCTCCTTCATGGGTGAGTTCCTCGATAGCCGTATAGTTGATCGCCATCTTTATGGCCTTCCTAACCCTCCAGTCTTTCAGCGGACCTTTGACCGTATGCATCCATAGGGTCATTCCGAATGGATACGGCCCCATGAAAGTCTTTACTCCCGGAGTCCTCTCGAGGGCGGGCATGGTCTCGGCGAGGAAGTCGGTAACAATGTGTAAGTCTCCCTTTACAAGCTTTAGCCTCGCGTCAGCTTCTTCATTAACCGGTATATACACGACGTACTTGAATTCTGGCTTCGGTAGGTTCAATTCAGGTGGTCCACCCCAATAATCGTCAAACCTCTCTAGTTCGTATCTCTCGGTAAATCTCCACTCCTTTATCTTATATGGCCCGGTTCCGGCGTCGCCTGCCTCCTTGTATAACCATGTGTATCCCCAGTCTGGGTGATTATCATACTCGGCCAGCTCTTTGGTGTGCTCTTGGACCGCTTTGCTGTCTATTACCGCGAAGAACGTGCTCGTGAGTTCTTCGGGGAGCCATGGGTCAGGTGTGCTCAGTATTATCTGTACGGTGTAATCATCCACCTTCTTAACGTCTTTAATCGCCTTTCCGAGGAAATGCGGTTTCGGCTCAATCAGGTATGGCGCTATCGGGGTCCAATCGGCGATCGCGGTTCTCCATATAGAGTAAACCACATCGTCTGCGGTCATTTCGTTACCAGTATGGAACTTTATTCCCTTCCTCAATTTTATGGTATAAACTAGGCCGTCCTCAGATACCTCATAGCTCTCTGCCAGCCAAGGTATGACCTTGTATTTTCCTTCCTTCAAAGCCTCTGGATCGAAGGCGAAGAGCATCTCGTAAACTAGCGGGATTAACTCACATTTCGGCCCATCAAAGTGCGGGTCGGGACCAAACATAATCTGCGCCCAGTGGGCTCCTAAGGCTGAAATATACAGCGTATCTGGTTTCTTGGTGGTCGTAGCAGTAGGTGTCTGCACGACTGTCGAGGTCGCGACCGAGGTGGTCGTGACAGTGACTACTTGCGTGCTAGGCGTACCACTTACTGTAGCAGTCTTTGTGACTTCTTGGACAGTGGTGATCACCGTAGTTATGGTTGTCGGTTTAGCGGGGGCCATGGTTGTGAAATATACCGCAACTCCTGCGATGATCAGTACCACGACTATGAGAATAGCGGCAGCAAGTATGGTCTTCGAAATAGCTTCATTATTCCTTTTCATAGCGTTAATATCATCTAATTTATCTCTTTATAAAGGTTGCTTCCCTCCATGTTTTTATATTGGAGACGCGTTTTGGAAAGCTTTGAGAGTTCTAATAAGGGGAAAGTTACTTAATTAGGCGGATTGACAAGATTCGTGTTGATGTATATGGAAGCGTTAATTGGGAGATCATTCCCCGTTGATAGAAAGGTTGTTGTAGATGACGGATTCGTCGGATACTTTCCTGTCGCCACTCGATTGAATGATGGATCGATCATCGCAGTTCTCCGCGGCGGGAGCGGTCATATCTCGGCTGATGGAAGATTGGTCATGGTGAAATCTTGGGACGGGGGAGAGACTTGGAGTAAGCCGAAAACGGTAATTGATACGCCTGAAGATGATCGCGGTCCTCCGGCGCTTGGTCAATCTTCTAATGGGGATCTTATAATGGCGTTTAGCGTGATGAGTGGTTTTCGAAAGGGATATACAGGACACGTGGGAACACCCGATTATAAATTCCGAAATTATTTAGTCGATGTGTGGGTTCCAGAGCTTTCAGACACTAAGTCATACTACGTGATTTCCACCGACGGTGGATCTTCTTGGAGCGATTTTAAACCTCTTGAAATTCCCGGTTTGTCAATAGCCCCTTACGGAAAGATTGTGGAGCTATCGGATAAGACGCTTCTCATGAATGTCTATGGTGTGAAGGGTAATCTGCCGACATCCGATCAACATTCATCCTATGTCATAAGATCAAGGGATGGAGGGAAGACTTGGGGTGAGCCGTCGTTGATAGCTGAGGGATTTAACGAGACCGCGCTTCTCGTAGTCGATGGCGATGTAATCATAGCGGCACTTAGGGCAGATCCTCCGGTTGAGGCGATCTTTATCAGCATTTCAGAAGATGGCGGCTATACTTGGAGCGAGCCCAAGCAAGTTACTGGGAAGCTAGAACACCCTGCTGACTTAATCCAGCTGAGCGACGGCTCTATATTCCTAGTTTATGGATATAGAAAAGTGCCCTTCGGGGTTCGGGGAATGATCAGCAGAGATCGCGGGAAGTCGTGGGCAAATGCTCAAATCGTTTTGGCATTTGAAGGTAGGAATCAAGATTGTGGTTACCCAACGGTCGTCAGAACTGATGACGGGAAGATAATCGTACTCTATTATCTCGTGGGAAGTATGCTTGAATGTGATATGAAATTGCGCTGTGTCGCGCTTCGTTTCGAGGAACGGCTTTTGCTCGACAGAATAGTCTTCTGAAGGTTTCTTTTACTTCAAAATCTCCACGGCTATTTCTTTGTAAATTTCTGCTCCCTTTCTAAGTTCTTCTATGCTGACCCACTCGTCAACAGCATGACATTGTTTGAGGTCTCCTGGCCCGAAGATTATGGTCGGTATGTGCGCTTCGTTGACCAAGAACGTCATATCACAGGTGGCCCTCAATCCCTTGAGTCGAATCTTTTTTCCCAAGACCTTGGACGCAGCCTTTAGGGCGGCTTGAACGATTTCTGACTTGCGATCGGTTTCGGCCGGCGGAATTACCCTCATAACCTTAAATTCTATCTTCACTCTCCTAGTCTTCGCAACTTTTTCAGCGATCTTCCTTACAGTTTCTATTACTTTGTCTGGATCCTCTTCCGGGGTTATCCTCCTATCAAGTATACTCTCACAGGAATCCGGGATAATATTTGATTTCACACCTCCCTTGATTATCGTGAGGGAGATCGAGGGAGATCCCGTAAATGTTCTCTTTTTCCTCAGTCTTATTGCCAACTTTTCGATTTTCAACGCGAAATCCGAGGCGGCATAAATCGCGTTTATCCCTTGAAAGGGTTGACTCGCGTGCGCTGATTTACCCAAGAATTTGACTGAGAAGTTTATTCCTCCGTTGTGAGCGGAGTAGATATTGAGCTTGGTGGGCTCCCCTACTACCGCGTAGTCCGCCCTCACGCCTTGGGATATCAATCTCTTAATCCCGCCGCTTCCTACCTCCTCGTCGCCCACAGCAGCAAAGATCAATCTCCCCCTAATGGGCCAGTCTTCATCGGCCAGCATCTTAAGGGCGCCTAACATAGCGGCCACACAACCTTTATCATCCGCGGCTCCTCTACCGAAGATCTTTCCATCTTTTATCAATCCGGAAAATGGTGGAACGCTCCAGAGTTCTTTATTCCCTGCGGGAACCGTGTCTAAATGGGATACGAAGAGTAATCCGGCGCCCTCACCGCGTTCAATAACCCCCATGGCATTCGCTCTCTTCTCCGCGAACTCGTCGATCCATGCATGTACTCCAAGCTCCTTTAGTCTCTCAACTACATATTCGGCGGCCTCTTTCTCACGTCCTGGAGGGTTTTCTGAATTTATTTTCACGAGATCGGAAGTGATTTTTGTGATATACTCTTCATATTCGCTCAAATTCTTGAATCCCCCCTTTATCCAAATCTTTTAAACATCCGAATCGGATAATAAATTGAACTTGAACATTAACTTTCTCAGCGTTTTCGTGATCGTGGAGAAAACTTTATAGCTTTTTAGAGGAGTTTATGCCCGCTATGGCGATCTGGATTCTGCGGGATTATGACCGGTGTAGCGGGTGCCGGCTCTGCGAGATAGAGTGTTCGCTGAAACATGAGGGGCGGATCTGGCCGGAAGCCTCTAGAATCAGGATCTTCGAGCTCGTTCCCGGCATAAACATACCCCATCTATGTGCTCAGTGCTCCGATACGCCGTGCGTGAAGGCGTGCCCGAAGAACGCGCTTTACGTCGACGAGAAGACGGGAGCGATTAAGGTCAAAGTAGAGGACTGCATAGAATGCGGTCTCTGCATAGAGGCATGTCCGGCGAAAATTCCCCGGATACTTCCCGGAAAGAAGGGCGTCTTGATCTGCGATTTATGTGATGGCGATCCCGTTTGCGTCAAGGTCTGCAGCGAATTCGGCTATAACGCGTTGAAGGTTGTTGCCAGAGACGACGTCAACTATGAATACAGCGTGTATAGAAGGCACCCAGAGGAGGTCACCAAAGATATGGTAAAGAAAATTTACAGGCTAAAACCGGAGGAGGTGATCTAAGATGCCCTATGGATTTAATGGAAAGATCTTGGAGATCGACCTCAGCTCCGAAAAGATCAAGACCATCGAATTAAAAGAGGAGACCTTAAGAAAATTCGTCGGCGGACGAGGTCTCGGTGCATGGATACTTTGGAAGAGACTTGGCGATAGATGGGAAAACATCGATCCACTGTCTCCAGAAAACTTACTCCTGTTCCTCACGGGGCCGATGACCGGATATTATCCAGGCGGTAGGATCTGCATAACTGGAAAGTCGCCGCTCAGCAACGGGGTCGTCGGATCAACTATTGGAAGCGAGCTTGGATTAGAACTCAAGTCATGCGGATACGATGGCATAATCTTCACGGGGAAAGCGAGTTCACCGGTTTACCTATTCATAAATGACGATAAAGTAGAGCTTAGAGATGCATCGAGGATATGGGGAAAAGGCGGAAGAGAAACTCTCAGAGAGATCCTAAGAGAAACATGGGGAGAGATCAAGGAGGAAAATAGGTTAAAGGGATTGCCTAAAGAGCCAGCCGTCCTCTATATAGGGCCTGCTGGAGAGCGACTGGTCAGGATGGCCGCCGTCCTCGCGAAATGGACTCATGCAGCAGGCTATGGTGGATATGGCGCGGTCATGGGATCCAAGAATCTAAAGGCGGTCGTCGTTAAGGGGTCCGGTCCACTTCCAGCGGTCGCCGACTTTAAGAAATATCGTGAACTGCTTTCAAAGGCGAGAAAGATACTGCTCGACTGGACTTACATACGAGTTTGGGGAACCGGTTACGGTGGATACGCCGTGGGGGCAAAGACGAGCTCTGAGCCTGTGAAGAACTGGCAGGAAGAATGGCACGATCGAAAAGAATATTCGCAATCAAACTTCGAGTCAAGGCTTTGGGTAAAACGTTTCTTGTCAGATTACGGGTGTCCGACCAGCTGCCTAAAGATAAGTCTCCTAATGCGGGGAGATGAGGTCGCCATAACCGACTGCCCAGACTACGAGCTACAGGCATATCTCGGAACGAACCTCGGAATATTCAACCCAGAAGACGCAGTATACCTCTCCTACCTCGCCGACGAACTCGGATTCGACGGGATAAATCTCGGAAACATCCTAGGATTCGCGGCGGAACTCTATCAAAGGGGAATTCTCACGAAAGAGGATCTTGGATTTGAATTAAAGTGGGGTGATTGCGATGCCTTCGCCAAATTGATGAAGATTATAGCTAATAGAGAGGGCGTCGGCGGGATCTTAGCCGAAGGAACATTCAGGGCGATGAGAAAACTCTCAGAGCTGAAAAAAGCCGACCTACGTAAATACGCCGTCTGCTCAAAGGGGATAGGTCTAGGAGCGCACGGAGTCCGCAGCAGGAAAGACTATCCGTCGATAATAAGCTATGCGGTCTCAACCCAGGGAGGAGACCATACATCAATCCCATCCCCGCATCCACAGTTCAGCGAAAGCTGGTTCACGTTCTACGATAGCGCCGTAATCTGCGCATTTAACTCCTACTTCTTCGGAGATAAAGCGCTAATAGATTTCCTAAACAGCGTGACCGGGTGGGATGTAACCGTCGATGAATGGACAAACGAGATACTGAAGAGGATACTGAATATTCAAAGGATCTTGTTACTGCTAGGTGGACCGGATGCTACGTGGAATCCCTTGAAAGACGATGACCTGCCTCCCAGATTCTATGAACCACTCCCAAGCGGTCCATTCAAGGGAGCTAAAGTCACGAAAGAGGAGGTCGAAAAAGAGAAGAAGGAATACTATAAGCTGATTGGATGGGATGAAAACGGGGTCCCGAGAAAAGAGGAATTAGAAAGGCTCGGGATCAAGGAACTTAGTTCAGCCGTCGATAAGATAAAGCGGAAATTCAACCTATCCTAGAGCATCAATCATTCCCCACAATTTCTTTTCCAAAAATCCAAAAATTGTTGAAATTAAAAGGGAGGTTAAATGCTATCGTAAAACGCTTTTAGAGCGGCATCTACGCTGACGTTAAATCCCAGTTCTTTCAGAGTGTATCCCAGCGCTGTTATGGTTCTGCTTATGTGATCTCTTCTCGCCGTGAAGCCCATGTGGCCTACTCTAACGATCTTGCCGGCGAGCTTTCCCAAGCCCCCTGAGATCATTATGTTGAAGTTATCCAGCATGCCGTCAATAAGCTTCTTAGGAATTCCCTCGGGGAGCCTTATCGCGGTTATGGTTGGTGAGGCGTATTCTTCGGGAGCAACTAATTGTAGGTTCATGGCTTTGACGGCGTTTCTGAAAGCCGCAGAGAAGACGCTATGACGCTTATAGACGTTTTCAAGCCCTTCGTCGATAACTCTCTTCAAGGCCTTGTGGAGCGCTATTACGGTATGGGTCGGCATGGAAGATGGATGTGGATGACCCCACGCCGACATCTCCTCTATGCTCTTCTTCCACGTTCTAAAGTCGAGATACCAGGCATCTGGTTCGGCGGTTCTCTCATCTAAAATCTTCCATAATCTCTTGCTTATCCCCATGGGGCATATTCCCGGCATTCCTCCAAGCGCCTTACTCGCATAGCCAACGCAGAGATCTATTCCCCATTCATCCATGTTGATTTCAGCTCCGCCGAAGATCGAGATCGCGTCAACCATTACAAGGAGGTCATGTTCCTTGAACACCTTACATAATTCTCTCAGCGGATTCATTACAGCTGTCGAGGTTTCGTTATAAACTACGAATGCCGCTCTTACATCTTCGTTCTCTTTTAATGCTTTTTCGACATCCTCGGGTGTAATTGCCTCGCCATAATCTTTCTCCAATAGAACTATGTTCCTCTTATGCGTCCTTGCCGCCTTTAGGGCAGTTTCCCCAAAATATCCATTAACACACATCAATATCTTCTCTTCACGCGTGACGAGGTTTATGAGACCTGTTTCAATGGCTAGAAATCCTGGAGTTGGGAAAAGTATCACTTCGCCACTTGTCTTGAAAACCATCTTAGCTAGCTTCACGGTTTCCTCATGAACTTTCTTCCACTCCCTTCCATAATGAGGTAATATGGAGGCTGCGGCCTTTAACACCTCTTCGGATGGCTGAGAAGGTCCCGGGAGCATTAATAGTGGGTGGTCGTTAGCCATGTTGGTTTATTTGGGTGGGCATGATTTAAACATAACTGAAACTAGGCTATTTCCCGGTTTTAACGCAAATTGCTTTAGCTTATCATGATTTCAAAAAATTTATTGAGTAGGTGGGGAACCCCTGAATGAGGGGTTCAGTTAATCCATGGAGTTGAGATAAATTGAGCAGGGGAATGTACGAAGGCAGGTTCCAGCCACCGCATCTCGGGCATATTCATGCGATAAAGTCGGCGTTGTCCCAATCAGACGAACTCATAATAGTTATTGGAAGTGCCCAGTATAGTCATACTTTTGAGAACCCGTTCACAGCGGGGGAGCGAATAGAGATGTTAAGGCTCGCGTTAATCGAGGAAGGAATAAATCTCTCTAAGATACTTCTGATACCTGTTCCAGACATAGGCGAACATTCGATTTGGGTTTCCAAGGTGAAATCATTCTGCCCCAGATTCGACGTAGTCTACACCAACAATCCACTAGTGAGACGGCTCTTCGAGGACGAAGGTTATCCTGTTAAGCAATTAGAACTTTACCGTAGGGACTTCGAGATGGGGACGCGGATAAGGAG
>QMUP01000015.1 GCA_003660635.1 Candidatus Wolframiiraptor sp. | reverse complement strand
GGTAACCGAGATCAGGAATAAGGTCACAGATCTAACGATCGAGTTAGCGGACAAGGATTTAGACATGGAATGGCGGGTCGTCGCCGGAGCACCTTTCTACCTATCACCGCAAGAAGCCTCAAAGAGAATGATAGACATCTCCCACATAAACAAGATCCCAACACTCGACATCGAAGTCTATCTCCCCTATAGAGGCCCGAGGGAAAGCGCGGAATGGCTTGAGGTAACCGCGGCAAGTGTTCACAGAGACTTCTATGTAAAGAACTTCAAGATAAAGGAGGCCAGAGAAAGAGAATTATGGACAGGATGCGTTGGACACGGTTTAAGTAGGTGGGCCGCCGGATTCCTCGCGAGACATGGCTTTGAATTCGATAATTGGCCCAAGGCGATTAAGGAAATAATAGGTGAACTCCCCAGTCCTCCCAAAGTACTGACCTGAAAAATTTAGCGGCTCCTCCAATAATTCAAAGCAGTATTCACTCAGGGACGGTGGACCGCCTTGAAGGTCTCAATCCGGGGAATATACTCGACCGCCTTAATCGGTCTCCTTCAAGAAAAGGGTTTCACGATAGTGAATCCCACTAAGTCGCAGGTCGAGAGATTCGGAATAACCATGAAAAACGAACCAGACGTCATGATCGTCGATTCTCCTTCAGATAGGAATTGCATCGAGATCAGGGGATCTGCTGAGGTCGTCCAAGAACTGGTCAAAACTCTCCAGAGTTTTTTCGAGGACCTCGTCGTTCTACATCTATCCGTCTGCGAACCGTTAGGAAGGGCGAAGGTAGGATTCCCAAATCAGGCGAAATTAAAATTAGATGAACTCAGATCAAGGGTCTCCTATACAGTTCCTTATCATCACTATTGCAGAGCGGGAGGAGAGGGTCTATCCAGCATGGTGAGTTTCGCCGAGGATTTAGTAGAGAGGGGGTTGGTTCCGGCGGAAGAGATGTCGAGGATGTTCAGAGAACAGGTGGACGGTATCACACCGAGGCTCGGAACGATGATAAAAATAATTCACATAAAACCTAACGGTAAACGTTTGTCACTGGGTCTAGGTAAAGTGATATGGAGGGGCGATGGAAAGGCTAGAATTCAGAGGAGAATCATGGGGTTCGGAGTATATGATGGATTGGGGGTAGAGAAGTCTCCTGGGGATTACGCCATAACCGAGGTCACAAGATTTCAACCTTGGATGAAGACCAGCTACTACAGCATCTCCGGAGAACTGAAAGGGCGATACTACAACATTTCGACGCCGATCTCGCTTTACCCAGATCATGTTCACTATTTTGATTTAGAGATAGACGTAGTCGTGAAACCGAACTCAGAGGCCGAGATAGTTGACATCGAATTATTAGAGAAAGCCCTTGAAGAGGGAAGGATTAGAGAGGAAGTGAAGATTAAAGCTCTTAAGATCGCTGAGGAGATCGCCTCGAAGCAGCCCTGACGACCTCAACGTACCAAGCTTTCCCAATAATGGGGAGCCCACCGCCCTTTATCCTGACGATATACCGCACTAGTAGATATGCCGGCGTTATGCTGATAATGACGTGTAAGACGTTGAAGATCGCCGTGAAAACCAAGACTGCGGCGAGAACCGGGATATAGGATAGAACCCCCGTTCCAAGAACCGCGGAGATGCTGGCGGCGGCGATCTCGATGAACTCCGGGAACATTATTACCACGATCACGTAGTTGAATATGCTCATCGCCAGGACCCTGAAAAGGCATCCTAAGCAAGAACCTATGAAGAGGCTAACCCTAGGGCTTCTACGCGTTCTAAATCCCAGCCATAATCCGAGGAGCATCGTGAAAACGGCGACAAATTTCATGGTCGGCCCTATCGGCGTAAACTCGCCAACCAAGAGCAAGACTATCCAATAGATTACGGAAGAGAGGAATGCCGGCTCAGGCCCGAGGATGAGGAAGGCGAAGACTATCGGGATCTCCGCGGCCTCGAACCTCAAATACGGTATGATGGGAAAGTGCACATACAGCGGGAGCGTGGCTAGTAAGGCGGCGAGAGCCCCTAGAAACGTCGAAGAAGAAATGATGAGGTTGGCCCTCAATCTCATCAGACATCCTCGCTTACTTCCTCCTGATAAGATTTGAGTAATTACTCAAATTTGAGTACATTACCTCAGGATCCCGCGGAAGAAGTCCCTACATGCCCTTTCATAGTCTTCAGGGGCCCCTATGTCTACCCAATAGTCCTCATAGATATAGGCATAGAGCTTCCCCTTATCGGCTAGGTCTGGAAAGACGTGTTCCTCGAAAGAAACCGGCCTTTTCTGGGGTATGTAGTCGAAGATGGATGGCTCGCAAGCATAGATCCCAGCGTTCACGAGGCCTGGAGCCGGATGCCTCGGTTTTTCCCTAAAGGCTATGACCCTCCCCGCTTCGTCGATAGACACTAACCCGAATCTACTGGCGTCCTGTACCTTTGCCAGCACCATGGTTGCAACACCGCCCTTCTTCTTATGGTACTCGATGAGGTCCTGGATGTCGAGTTCGTTGAATAGTATGTCGCCGTAGACTACGAGAAATGTCCCATTCAGCTTCTTCTCAGCGTTCTTAACGGCGCCAGCCGTCCCCAGCTGAACCTTCTCGACCGAGTAATCTATCTTGACCCCGAGTGAGCTCCCATCTCCAAAATATCTTATGAGATGTTCTCCGAGGTGGCTAACCGCTAGAATGAAGTTATAGATCCCCTGTTTCTTGAGCTTTAGGATCAGGTGCTCGACGATCGGCTTATATCCGATGGGCATCATCGGCTTCGGGATACTCGTCGTCAAGGGGCCCATCCCGACACCCGGGCCTCCGCAAAGTATTATGCACCTCATGGACTCCCTTATCAGCTTCTCCCTAATCGCGTCAACTATGAACGCCGTCCGCTTCCTCGGAGGGATACGCCTCGTAAGCTCCTCCCAGAGCTCGGCTGGAAACTCTATGCTCGTCCGGTGTTTCTGCATGGGAATAGCCCCCATTCATCTACATATAATCTTTATGTAAAAAGATTGCTGCGAATTTCCAGGAAACGTCGGTCTAAAAAGGGATATGGTTAAAAGAGGACGCCGAGGTTAGAGTTTCTTGATGTTGCGTATAGGCGTTAATGGTATGGGGAGAATCGGCCGACTATTCACGCGCGCCGCCTTTGAGAGCCCGGAATACGGTAAGAGTTTCGAGATAGTTGCCTTTAACGATTTAGCCGACAACAAGACCACGGCTTTTCTCTTGAAATACGACTCAGTTCATAGGAAGTGGAGCCGAAAAGTAGAGGCGATGGAAAAGGGCATAGAGATCGACGGCCAAGAGTTGATGGGCTTCCAAGAACCCGATCCGGCGAAGATTCCATGGGGCAAAGCCGACGTTGACGTGGTAATCGAGTCAACCGGAAGGTTTAGAGCTCGAGCCGACGCCGCAAAGCACCTCAGGGACGGTGTCAAAAAGGTCTTGATTTCAGCTCCTTCAGGAGATGCAGATGTCACCATAGTGCCAGGCGTTAATGATGATATGCTTGACGTCAAGAAGCATGACGTAATCTCAGGTGCATCATGTACAACGAACTGCCTCGCCCCCATGGTCAAGGTGCTCCTCGAGAACTTCGGGATAAAGAAGGGGTTCATGACAACGGTCCACGCGTATACGAATGATCAGAGGCTCCTAGACCTAGTGCATAAGGATCTGAGGAGGGCCCGGGCTGCCGCGGCCTCCATAATCCCGACCACCACAGGCGCCGCTAAAGCACTCCACCTAGTAATCCCCGAGGTTAAGGGCAAGCTCCACGGAATAGCCCTCCGAGTACCCGTAACAGACGGCTCCGTCACCGACCTTGTTACATTATTGGAAAAGGAGGTCTCGGTCGACGAAGTTAAGGAGGCATTCAAAAAAGCCGCAGAGGGAAAGCTTAAGGGGATAATGGAATACACGGAGGACCCAATAGTCTCGATAGACGTGATCGGTAACCCGCATTCGGTTATAATCGACGGAGCCAGTATAACCACCCTCGGCGAACGCAGCGACCTGATAAAAGTGCTAGGATGGTATGACAACGAATGGGGGTACTCAAACAGGCTCGTAGATATAATCCTGCTGATCAACCGCCAGCTCTAAATATTTCACACTTTTTTCCTTTTAGAATCGCCTGGCAATATAGACCATTGAAGAAATTTTTAAATAACAGCCATAACTGACCTTTCAGGTATAATTATGTCGAAAACCAAGGGCTTCTTTAACATCCTTGATGCTCACTTCTTTTCATCCGCTTATAAGGCTCTATCCCAAGGCAAGGTCGTAGAGTTCAAGCCTAAGATAAAGCAGGAAACCGGTATAACCTATGATCTCTTCGGAATAGAGGTACCTGAGGAAAGGCTTCAATACTACAGGGAGAGGGGCTTCCTAGAGGTATCCGATGAGATCTCGCTACCGGTCTGCCCTATCTGCGGCGAGGTCTGTCTTCACCCTCTACTCCTTTGCCCAAAGTGTGGCTCGATGAATATAGAGAAGAAAGAGCTTATGGCCCATTATGACTGCGGCTATATCGGGCCGGTGGAGGAATTCGAAACCCGAGAGCCGGGCGTCTATAGATGTCCGAAATGCAAAAAGACCATGAACAGGGTTGGAATAGATTATGGGAGGCCTGGCTTCGGGTTTACCTGTAAGAAATGCGGCTCCGTCTTCCAAGTCCCTCTAATCGAGGTAGAATGCCAAAAGGGTCATAGAAATAAAATCCAAACCTTAGATATGGAGAAATACCCCGTATACCGTATATCGCCGGAGGTAAAGAAGTTCGCCGCGATCTATTACGCGATAGAAGAATTGAGAAAGAGGCTCGCATCTCTCGGCGTGGAATCCGAACCCTTCGCTCGAATTAAGGGTCTCAGCGGGATAACCCATACAGCCCCACTCTACGTCAACGCTAAGCCGGCCGTGATCGTCGATATAGTTACGGAGGACTTCCTCGATGAGAAATACTTGCTCGGGGTCGCCGTGAAGGCTGTAGATCTCTCGGATACGATAACGCTATTGGTGCTGCCTAGGAATGTAAAATCGGACTTTGAGAAGATCTTTAACCCGGAGAAAGTGAAGGTCTTCAAGGTCGAGGATTTAATGAACTCAATGGATCAGATCGTTAACGAAATCTTAACCCTCATCGGCGCGAGGCTTCATGAGAAGACGTAAGATTGCCGCAATTGCGGCGTCCCTAGCGGCCGTAGTTTTACTGGTACTCTTTCCAAGGGAATTTTTCATAATTCTAGCCTATGGTCTAACGATATTATACCTTATTTGGGGCGTTTATCACCTAGTGATAATGGCCGTCGGCCTGAAGGCTCCATTTAATCCGGGGACGAATCCGAAGAGTTTTCCAAAACTTTCATTAATTATTCCCGCTAGGGATGAGCCGATACTCTCGAGGACAATCGAGATATGTTTGAACCACGTTGAATACCCTGAAGATAATAAGGAGGTCGTAATAGTTACGGAGGACCCGGTTGGAGAGAGAACCGCGATATGGTATTCCCAACTATACCCCGGCCGCGTCATACCAGTGATCAGAAGAGAGTATTTTCCAACCAAGCCCAGCGCCCTTAATGACTCGATACTCATCTGTAAAGGAGACATCATAGGCATCGTGGACGTCGAGGACATCCCGGAGGGCGACACATTTCTAAAGGTCGCCTCCGCGATCGAGAACCACGGCCTAGACTCTATTCAAGCAATACTCAGGATAAGTAATGAAAACGACAACTGGATCACCAAGATCTTCGCGATGGAATACGCCGGATGGTTTAGGATATGGCTTAACGGCAGGTCTCGGCTGGGGTTCTTCACCCCCCTCGGCGGGACCGGAAACTATGTCAAGCGATCGTTAATAGCCGAAGTAGGTGGATGGGATCCGCTAAACCTGGCGGAAGACGCTGAGATAGCTATCAGATTCCACCTATCTCGGAGGAAAACCGTGTTAATAGATACACGGCACTGGGAAGAGGCGCCGACCTCCTTCAAGGCGTGGCTAAGGCAGAGGACGCGGTGGTTTAGGGGTTGGATACAGAGCCTGATAAAATACTTCAAGGTGTTGTTTAGGCCGGCGATTCTCAGGCGGATCGGCTTAATTGAAGTATTCTCCATATTCTTGATGCTCAGCGCGCCGATAATGGTGCTGCTCAACTGGGTGGCCTACGGGATGACCGTTTACTGGGTTCTAGAATATTTGGATATAATTCCCTTCACGCTGACGGCGAACCTCTTCCCTTGGTGGGCCCTCTTACCCCTACTCTTTAACATAGTCTACTATTATACGTGGATCCAAGGCGGAGTTCTAGAGAAAATGGGCACCGCAAAGGCGCTCCTCAAGTATTTACCCCACATGATCTTTTACATGAATCTCATGATGCCGCTTGCCGCGATCAGAGCATTCTATCAGGAAGTTTTCAAGGATGTGTTTTGGGAAAAGACGAGGCACATTGGAAGGGGTGCGAAGTGGGTTATTGCGGAAAAACGCACCTAAGATTATTTATTGGCTCCTTGTCTATTCTTTCTTTAGATCTCCTCTGCCCCTGAGGCTCTCGACGTTATGGACATGGACGTGTTCTCCGATCTCTATATCCCTTGTGGCTCTGCCTATGACTTCACCATATTTTATGATCTCCTCACCTCTTGGGATCTCTCTTATCGCGAGCTTATGGCCGAATGGGATATCCGACCTAGCGACCAGCTCTTCAATTTTCTCACCTATTCGAATAGTCACCTTATCCCCGCGTTTGATGTCGGATAATGCGACTGCCACGTTATCCTTTTTGTCAACAACTATCGCGGAGACCCTTTCTTTGCTCATTTCAGATCACCGGCCCCCTAACATAGATCTCAACAGTGTCTTCGTAGCCTAGGAGCTCCGCCTTCGTCTTTTTCGATGAAGCGACTTCCAATATCTCCTTTAAGACCCGTTTCGCCGCGGCCTCTATTGACTCCTCTCCATAGAACACCTTACCCAGGTCAACATCTATGTGCTCGGATAATCTCTTACATGTCTCCGGGTTTCCACTGATCTTCACCACGGGCATGATGGGATACCCCTGTGGAACCCCGAGCCCCGTCGTAAATAATGTTATCTGTGCGCCTCCTGCCGCAAACCCCGTCAAGACCTCTAGCTCCCTTCCCGGGGTGTCCATGAATATCAATCCCCTTTCTTTGACGATGTCGCCGTAGTCGACGACGTCTATTAACTTTGATGAACCCGCCTTGCAGACGGCTCCAATGGATTTCTCCTCTATCGTAGTTATCCCCCCTCGTATATTCCCGGGGGTTGGTTGGCCTTTTCTCATATCAACGCCCATCGCGATGACTCTTTGCTCCATGCTCTCAACGGCCTTATACAGTTTCTGGGCCACTTCCTCGCTGGCCGCTCTTCTGGCGACTATGTGCTCTGCGCCGATTACCTCGGTTGTTTCGCCGAAGATGACCGTGCCCCCGTTATCGATTATGAGATCTGCGACTTTTCCGGCTACCGGGTTGGAGACTATTCCTGAAGTGAAGTCGGATCCACCGCATTTTATCGCGAGTTTGAGTTCTGAGAGTGCCACTTCTTCTCTCTTCATCTTCTCCGCTTCCACGAGCATCTTCTCCACAATCCTCGAACCCTTTGAAATGGCCTTAGAGGTCCCTTCGTCGAGTATTCTCACGACCTCTGCTTCCTTAAACTTGGAGACTTCATCGGCAACCTTCTCCGCTGAAACCCCCTCGCATCCGAGGCTCACGAACAACGCCGAGTGAACATTCGGATTCAACGCCAAGTTAATCAATACTTTTTCGACGTGAGAAATCTCGGGTGGAACGTGGCAACATCCCTGGTGATGTATTATCGCTTTTGCTCTCGGATTTGCCTCCACGATCTTTCTCACAACGTGGGCAGCGCATCCAACCGTGCAGATGACTGCGACGTAGTTTCTAACTCCCACTCCTCCTTCCCTCACAAATCCCCGGAACATCATAAATTATTCACAGGACCACATTATATCCAGACATATAAGGCTATATTTTCCAGAAGATCAGCGGGCTTAGACCTGTAAAATGGCTTGAAGAAGGATCCTCAGAACGGCGACGGCGATCATAGCCCCCACAACCTTTCTGAGTTTTCTCCTACTTAGCCTCAGACTTATCCTCGGGCCAATCCACCCCCCAAACAATGCGCCCGCGCTCAGGGGAATGGCCGCTCGCCATAGAATTATTCCGTCAATTATATGCCTGACAACTGAGGAAAAAGAGGAAGGTAGTATGCAGGCCATGGAGAGCGATACCGCGGTATGAACATCTAAATCTAATAAGTATATGAATGCGGGGACGTTGACTATTCCCCCGCCGAGCCCAGTTAAGCCCGCGATCACTCCCGCGATGCTACCCGATACCGCCCCGAAAAAGTAGGTCTTTCGGCTTGACATACGGGATCCTATTTTCTCGACTTTCTTCTCGCCCTCGCTGAGAATTATCCTCAAACTACCTGCCAGCAATACTAAACCGACGACGATTATTAGGAGCCTCTGAGGGATCACGACGACGAGATATGCGCCTAGATATGCCGTGGGGATCATTAAGGTGATCACACTAAGATAGAGCTTCATAGGTAACTTAATCGCCCGTGAATACCTATATGTGCTGGCTCCAGAATTCGCGAAGACCATAACCTTTGAGACCGCGATCGCGGTTGGGGGCGGTAAGCCTAGATAATATAATGCCGGTACTGCTACAAATCCGCCTCCAAGCCCGGTCATCGAGCCGAGGAGCGCGGCAATTAATCCTATTAGAAAATATGTCGCCAAATCTATCAAACAAGCGTCCTCCCGATTAAATCACCTCATCTTTTACGGCTTATCTTTTCTCTCGATTTTACGCGTTGAAAGATGAGGTTTTGAAAATAGTTTAAGGTTCGTGCGCTCGCCGAATTATAGTTTTTTGATGATTTCTTCCAGCGCCTGTTTACTGGTCTTGAGGGCTTCCATGGGATTATCCGTGAATACTTCAGGGAGTAAACATCCATCCCAGCCGACTTCCTTCAGTAATCGGAGTACCTCCTCGTAGTTGATTGTGCCTTTACCTATAGGCAGGTGATATGGATAAGTTCCATCGTTATCTGTGGCGTGGATCGCGTCGCAGAGATAATCCTTCAATTTGTTTACGTAGATTTTTGGGTCTAGAAAGACGTTTGCGTTGGCTATGTCGAGGTAGACTTTGACGATATCTGGATCCGTTGATTCGACGAGCATGGCGAGTTCTTCGGGTAAGTCTCCAAAATTCCCTACCACGGCGTTCTCAAGGCAGAGCTTAACTCCAAGGTCATTTGCGGTTTTTGCGAGTTCTTTAAGGCTTTTGACGGCTGCTTCGAAGTATTGACGATAAGATAGTTTAGATTTCATCTTATTCGGCTCCTCTATTTTCCCCGGCAAAGTGAGCACGTTAGTTGTTTCAAATTTAACCGCTTCATCGATCACCGACTTGTAGAATTTGACGGCTTTCTCCCGGAGCTTCTCATCCGGATGCGCTAAATTAAACTCGAATTCAAATTCCTCCCAACGCTTAGCCGAAAATGGTATCGGGCATACTGCTATCACTTTTAGGCCGTTGGATCGGAGGATCTCAACAGCTTTCGAGATCTCTTCGGGGCTTGTGGATTCAGGCCAGAAGTAATTTCTATCAATCCACAGTTCGATGTATTTTATCCCGAGTTCTAAGGCTGCGTTAATCCAATCATTAAAACCCTTGCCGACTGTTGCAAACGATCCCGCTTCTAATCCAATCTCCATTCCATACACCTACTTAAGGGACACTATCTGGTTTTTCCTCGCTGCTTCTTCGGCAGCCAATACTACTTCTAGTGCTCTCCTGGCCTCCGTGGGCGTGACGATCTTAGGTTCTTCATCTTTCATTACACATCTAGCGAAGTAGCTGAGTTCTTCCTTTAATGCGCCGACTATCTCGCCGTGCATAACGGGCCAATGCATGGTATCAAGTTTCTTCGTCCCGTTTTCGTCGTTAATCATCAGACCGGAATCCGCGCAGTTTATGTATATGGCCCCCTCTGTCCCTATTATCTCCATCTTCGCGTCGATTGAGAACGGCGTGTTAGTTCTGAGGAACCAAACCGTCTCACAAACCCCCTTCGCGCCACCGGAGAAATTGTACATGGCCCAAGTTATCTCGGGGTTAGGTGCATCCGTCACTTGGATCCAGGTGGCGTAAACGGAGTCCACGCCGTCTCCCAGATACCATAACATTATGTCCGTGTCGTGTATGGCATCCAGTAGAATTGGTGATCCGTATCGGAGGTGTGGTCTGGCGAATGCGCCGGGTATATTTCGCCTAGCATAGATCGAGAGTATCTTTCCTATTCGCCCCTCTTGGATCAGCTGCTT
>QMUP01000014.1 GCA_003660635.1 Candidatus Wolframiiraptor sp. | reverse complement strand
CCTCGAACTCGCAGATGTGGTTAAACTCGGAGACGGGGAGAAGCGATTCCTAGAAGAAAACGGGGTAAACCTAGGAGACCTCGATCTCAAACTCATCGCGGTCACCATGGGGGAGAAGGGAAGCACCCTAATCCACGGAGGCAGAGAAATTACCACGCCACCGTATCCCGTTAAAGCCGTGGACTCGACTGGAGCCGGAGACGCGTATATGGCGGCGCTACTCGCCGCGCTCTATTCCATGAGGAAACTCGGGGACCTCTCGCTGAATGATGGAGAACTCAGACTGGTTGGTAGGTTCGCTAACGTGGTCGCGGCGATCTCGACGACGAAGAGGGGCGCGTGGAGCGTTCCAACCCTAAGTCAACTGGAGGAGATTGGGGAGATAAAGCCTATAGTGGATGGGCTCAGGAGCCGTGGGAGCTAGAGGCCGAGGCGCCGCTTATAGAACTCGATGGTCCTCTTCAAGCCCTCCTCCAAACCCACGATCGGCTCGTATCCGAGTATCCTGCGGATCTTCTCGATGGATGGATAGCTCCTCATGGGTTCTTTTTCGGCCTCGGTTCTAGGCGGCAGGAGCTGGAGCTCCGAACTCGACCCCGTCAATTTCCTTATCTTCTCAGCGAGCTCCCTGATCGAGACCTCGTTCCCCGTCCCCAAGTTGAATACCTCGCCTACCGCTTCATCCTTCTTTAGCGCCAACTCGACCGCGTGGCAGAAATTCAGGATGTAGGTTGGGTCGGTGGTATCCCTTCCCTCGTTGTAGAGGGTTAGGGGCTCATTCCTCAAACACGCCTTGATGAACCTCGGTATCGCCGTGGTCTCGACATCATATTCCCCGAAGAGCTTCCAATTCCTGAATATCACCGCCTTAACCCCCTTAACCTTGGAGTAGCATTCGATGAACTTCTCCGAGACGACCTTGGAGTAATCATAGGGCGTCCTCGGATTAAGCGGCGTCGTCTCCTTGACCGGGAGCTCCACCGGAACCCCATAAACATTCGCCGAAGACGCGTAGATGAATCGCTCAACATCCTTCCTCGCAGCTATCTCGAGCATATTCAAGGTTCCAAAACTATTGACCTCAAAGCATCTACGCGGATCCTCCAAGGACTTCGGAACGCTGACTATCGCCGCTAGGTGGATGACGGCGTCGAAGTCCAGCGACAGGAGTTTCTCCGAACACGCCCCATAATCCGAGACGTCGAGTCTGATGTCCGCGTCCTCTGCGATGTCAACGCCTATGACCTCGTAACCTTTCTCGCCGAGATAATTTGATAGATTTCTTCCGATGAATCCCCGGGATCCTGTTATGAGTATCTTCATCTCAACCCGAAACTTCTCCTTTAGGAGGTTTTGAGTCTTTCTTGATCCCGTTTAATCCTTAAATCGGATCTCCTCTGAAAGTACCTCGGCGAATATCCCCATGGAATATGATGTGTTAGTTAGGAATGGATTATTGATCGATCCCTTTCAGGGAATATACGAGAAATACGACGTGGCGTTTAGTGAGGGAAAGGTCGCGGCGGTTGAGAAATCCATATCCGGATCGGCGAAACACGTGATAGACGCTGAGGGGAAGATCGTCACACCCGGAGTAATCGACCTACACGTCCACGTCTACTATGGCGTTGCATCGAGACTCGGAATAGATCCCGACTCAACGTGTTTGATGAAGGGCGCTACCACGGTTTTAGACGCGGGGACGGCGGGCCACGTGGTCTTCCCGGGATTCAGGAAGTTCGTAATCGAGAGGGCGAGGACGAAGATCTACGCTTTGGTGAATATCGGGGCATTAGGTTTGATCGGCTTCGGTTACCCAAACGTCGAGAAGGCGATGAAGAACATGGACTTCATAGACATCGAGGAGACCGTGAAATGCATCGAACAAAACCGCGACATAATCAAGGGGATAAAATGGCATAGGACCTATGGGCAGGAAACCTTGGTGTTGGCGAAGTGGGCTGCGGAGAAAGCGGGCTGCTTCCTCATGTGCGAGAACTCCGCCCTACATTACCTACCAGTCGAGATGGTCTTGAGGTACATGCGGCCTGGGGACATCCTAACCCACTGCTTCCACGGCGGCCCTGCGTCCACGGTCTTGGATGAGGATGGGAGGGTGAGGCCGGAGGTGGAGAAGGCGGCGAGGAGGGGGATAATCTTCGATATCGGGCATGGGATGGCGAGCTTCTCATTCGAGGTCGCGGAGAAGGCCATCTCCCAGGGACTGCTTCCGACAACCATAAGCACGGACCTCCACTACTTCAACGTCAACGGCCCGGTATACGACATCGGGACAACCATGTCGAAGTTCCTATTCCTAGGACTCTCGCTGGAGCAGGTAGTTGAGAGGGTGACCTCGAAGCCCGCCGAGATCCTAGGGATCCTACCCGAGAGGGGGACGTTGAGGCCCGGGGCGGTTGGGGACTGCGTTGTCTGGGATCTCAGGGAGGGGAGATTCGAGTTCGAGGACTCCTTGGGCGAGAAGAGGATCGGGGAGAAGCTCTTGAAGCCCCTCGCAGTCATAAGCGGCGGAGAACTGATCCATAAATCGACGTGAAAGTTCTCAGTTTTTTCGCAAAACTTAATATTTATTCTGATCGCTGATCTGCGGTCGGATGCCATCGCTTTCGGAGATGCTTAGAAAGGCTCTTAGCAAGTTCACCTCCGCTAGCTCGGTTGATAAACGGGTCGTCGAGGAACTGATCAGGGATATCCAGAGAGCATTATTGATGGCGGATGTCAACGTGGAGCTAGTCAAGAAGTTGTCAGACAACATCAGGGAAAGGGCGTTCTTGGAGAAGGCTCCGCCGGGGATCTCGAGGAAGGATCACGTAATCAAGGTTGTCTACGAGGAGTTGGTGAAGCTCTTAGGCGAGAAGCCGGCGAAGATCGAGGTGACGAAGAAACCCTATGTGATCATGATGGTGGGGATCCAGGGAACCGGGAAGACGACGAGCATAGCGAAGATCGCGAACTACCTCAAGAAAAAGGGATACAGGGTCGGCGTCATCTGCGCTGACACCTATAGGCCCGGGGCACATGAGCAGCTTAGACAACTCCTAGATGGAAGAGGTATACCGGTCTTCCACTTGGAGAAAGCGGATGCGGTCGAGATAGCGAGGAAGGGGATAGAGCATTTCAAGTCGAATGGATTCGACGTGATCCTGATCGACACCGCTGGAAGGCATAGGAGCCAAGAAACCCTCATGGAGGAGATGAGGATGCTTCAGGAGAAGGTTAAGCCCGATGAAGTCATGCTGATAATCGACGCGACGATTGGTCAGATGGCCGGAGCACACGCGAAGGCATTCCACCAAGTCGCACCAGTCGGCTCGATAATCCTAACCAAGATGGATACTTCGGCGAGGGGTGGAGGCGCGCTCTCCGCGGTCGCCGAGACCGGGGCCAGGATAAAGTTCATCGGAACCGGTGAAAAATTAGATGATATCGAGCTCTTCAACCCGAAGGGATATGTCGGGAGACTCCTCGGCCTCGGAGACATCGAGGGATTGCTTGAGAAGATCAGGCTGGCGGAGATAGAGGTAAGCGAGGAGAAGGCGAAGGAATTTCTCAGGGGAGAATTCAGCCTAGAAGAATTCGTAAAACAGCTTAAGGAGGTGAGGAAGGCGGGGCCGCTCTCCAAGCTACTCTCAAGGCTGCCGATCCCAGGCCTACCTGAGATGCCCTCAGACGCATTTAGGGAGGCTGAGGAGAAGATAGAGAAGTGGTCGGCGATAATCCAGTCGATGACCGAGGATGAGAGACGTGACCCAAGCATCCTGAACTCATCTAGGGTTAGGAGGATAGCGAGGGGCGCCGGAGTAACCGAGAGGGATGTCAAGAACTTGATCAAACAGTATAAGCTCACGAAGAAGCTCATGAAGAGCGCGAAACGCGGGCCGCAGAGACTTCTCTCGAAGCTGTATAAACCTTAGTTAAGGGTTAAAGCCGGCTATCCCCATCCATTATCCCGGAATTGACCTCTGAAAAACTCATAGAACTCTTGGACAAGGCCGCTGAGATCCTGCTAAAGTATCCTCTATGCGATTACTGCCTAGGTAGGCAGTTCTCATCCCTCTGCCATGGAGCCGGAAACGATGAGAAGGGAAGGGCGATAAAGCTGACGCTCACCATCCGCTGCTTCCTAAGACATCAGGAGACCGGGGAAATAGATGAAATCTTAAGGGCTATCGCGGCCACCGGATTCAAACCCGCGGTAAAGACCCTGCAGGCGTTGGGAGGGGAACCGCCTGAGGCCAGGGGCTGCCACATCTGCGGTGGAGTTTTGGATAAATCTAGGTTTCGGGAGATCGCGGAGAGGGTGATTGAGGAACTCGGGGAATACGAGTTCAAGAACTTCCTGGTCGGCGCGAAGGTCCCAGCTGATGTCAGGGAGAGAGAAGATGCCTTGAGAGCGGAATTCGGCATAGACACGGGGGAGGATATCAAGGCGGATATAACGAGGGAAATTGGGAGAATCGTTCAGAGGAGGTTCAAGATCCCGGTCGAATACCAGAACCCGGAAATCGTGGTTTTAGTCAACGTCTTCTCAGGCGAATACGAGATCCAAGTCAACCCACTCTTCATCAAGGGATTCTACAAGAAACTTGAAAAGAACATCCCTCAGACGCCGTGGTACTGTAGATATTGTTGGGGGAGGGGATGTGAAAAATGCAACTACACTGGGAAAGAGTATCCTGACTCAGTCAGCGAACTCATCGGTGAACCGGCTTTGAAGCTCTTCGAGGCGCTCAGCTACAAGTTCCACGGTGCGGGAAGGGAGGACGTGGACGCCACGGTGGTTGGAACCGGGAGACCGTTCATCCTCGAACTAAAATATCCTCGAAGGAGATTCGTGGACCTCTCACTCCTCGAGAAAGAAGTCAACGAGCACGCGGCTGGTAAAATAGAGATCTCAAACCTGAGTTATTCAAGTAGAAAAGAGCTTAGGATCCTGAAGAACCTCTCGCCCATCGCGTCCAAGACCTATGAAGCCATAGTGGAATTTGATGGAGAGGTTTCGGAGAACGCTCTGAAGGAGGTCGAAGAGAAATTCAGGGATATAGTGGTAGAGCAGAGGACTCCTAGGAGGGTTTTGAGGAGGAGGGCTGACAAGATTCGGCAGAAGAAGCTATACTACGTCAGGGCCGAGAAGCTCGGCGATAAAACGGTGAGATTCGTGATAAAGACTCAGGGAGGGCTATACGTTAAGGAGTTGATAAACGGGGATGAGGGGAGAACTAAGCCGAGTATAGCAGAGTTCCTCGGAAGAACGCCTATCAAGATAGATCTGACGGTTATCGAGGTTGAGACTCCTAATGTTGAGGCTCAAGGGAAAAAAACTAGTAATAGTGTAGAGTAGTCTAAATCGTTATTCCAGCGAACATCTGGAGGACGACAGCTGTTATGAAGAAGCCATAGAAGACGACGCCTATCGCTAAGATTATGTTCGTAACGATTCCAGGTCTAAGCTCTTTCGGAAGAAGCCTATTGCTTACGATTAGCTGGAGCAGAGGTGCGAGGGTTAAGGCGAAGAGCCCGAGAACCGCTCCGGCGGCCGCAAGCTCATACGGCTTAGCGAGCTTAAAGACCGTCGAGACCACCATTATCACGGCGGCGACGACGTAGAGTAGATAGACCATTAAGTAGTAGATTCTCCTAGGATCTCCATTAGCCCACTTACGAATACGCTCGGATGCAAACCAGAAGTTATCGGTAACGGTTCTGGAAACCGAGTCCATAAGCCCCCACTGGTTATCGAAGAGAACCCAGAAACCTCCAAGAAGAACGAGGAACCAGGCTATCGGCCCGAGAACGGCTGCAAGGGCTTCTGCTTGAGCTGCGGCGACCTGGAAGCCCATTGGCGCTAGACCCCTTGGGGCGAGTAACGAGTATGCCATTACGCTCGTCAGGATCACGGTGAGCATAGTTATCCCTGAGAAGAAGACATAGGAGTCGAGTCTTACGATCCTCAGCCAGCCCTTCCAGCGTCTAAGGTTCTCCTGCTTTGAGGGGTCAAAGGGCGTTTCATCTGCTGCGAGCTCGACCTTCTTCCCTCCTATAAGCCCTGAGATATAGCCGGATTTACTTCCCATGCCCCAGCCCTTATCCCTTGCATAGCTTGAGAGGAAGAGGTTGAAGCCGAAGCCGGCCGGGATATAGGCTATTGCTGCAGCGATCATGAACCAGTTTATGCTATCTTTCGCAGGGAAGCCGAGCCTAGGCTTTAGGAAGCCCCCGAGCCCGCTTAGAACAGTCATCCAAGCAGAGGGGGAAGATGCGACAGCAACCCCGGCGACGATAGTTGATAAGAGCAAGATTATGAGCGGCCAGCTTACAAGCTCCAAAGTCCTCTGAATCTTAGAGCCTATGTGAATTACTAGGAGGCCGACGGTCAAGGCTACGAGACCCCAACCCAAGACCAAGTACGCGTCCTGCGGTCCCGGAAGCCTTCCAAGTTGGAGGGCGGCTATCGCCGTCGCGGATCCCATCGCCCAGCCAGGCCAGACTACAGGTATGAGGATGAAAAGAGTCCAAGCCCAAGCCCACGAAAGCGGATTCGGTGGGAGCTTCTGATAGGCTTTATGGATCGGCTGACCGCAGTAAACCACGTACTTCATCGACTCGACCCCTACCACTGCCTGGATTATGCAGGAGAGAAGGGCCGCCCAAAGCAGATATGGCCCATACTTTACGACGACGGCTGGGAAGAGGATCCATTCGCCGGAGCCTATCGCGAGGGAGCCTAGGATTACGCCTGGTCCAACGGCTTTCAGGTAGCTTATCAACCCGGGTTTAGGAGGTTCTGGGAGATCTTCCGAGGCCATCTCCATACCTCCTTGTATTAGAAAAAGCCTTGTATGCCATATTTAAGCCTTAAGGCGTAAAAATGATCCTTAAAGCCCCCACTCAGGTAACGACGTAGGGTTAAAAACCAGCTTCGGGCTAGTAGAGGGGAGGTGGTGGGGCTCACCGAGAAGGTCCTTGTCACCGCGGCCCTCCCATATTCCTATGCGCCTAGGCATTTCGGCCACCTAGCAGGCGCGTATCTACCGGCGGATATATTCGCGAGGTTTAAGCGGATGAAGGGAGTGGAGACGCTGTATGTCTGCGGGACGGATGAGAACGCGAGCAGCATAGTCATCGAGGCCATGAGGCAGGGGATGACGCCGAAGGAGCTCTGCGACAAATATTACCCAATCCAGAAGGAGGTATTCGAGAAGCTGGGTATAAGCTTCGACATATTCTCGAGGACGAGTAAGCCCATTCACTACAAGGTCGTGGAGGAGTTCTATCGAAAACTCTGGGAGAAGGGATACATCTATCCAAAAGAGATTAAGCAGTGGTGGTGCCCGAACTGCAAGATATTCCTCCCCGATAGATTCGTCGTCGGCACCTGTCCGCGCTGCGGCGCTCCAAACCAATACGGGGATGTGTGTGAGGTCTGTGGGGCCTGGTATGAGTCATTCGAGATAAAGGATCCCAGGTGCTCGCTCTGCGGGACGAGGCCGGAGATAAAGACGAGGACCCACTTCTTCCTGAAGCTAAGCGCGCTCTCGGATAAGGTCTTGGAGTACGTGAGGGATAAGAAGTTCTGGAGGAAGGCCACCTATAACAAGACCGTCTCATGGCTCGAGAAAGAGGGGCTGAGGGATAAGGACATAACACGTGACTACGAGTGGGGGCCTCCGGCGCCGTTCCCGGGAGCCGAGGGTCAGGTCATTTACAATTGGGCGGAGAACCTTTTGGGATATATTTCTGCGACGAGGGATTGGGCGGAGAACATCGCCGGAGACTCGGAGAGGTGGAAGGAGTTCTGGTTGGATAAGGATGTGAAGCTCTACTGCTTCATCGGAAAGGATAATCTCTTCTTCCACACGATCCTGTTCCCAGCCCTCTTGATAGCCCACGGGGACTATATCCTGCCCTACAACGTCGTGGTAAACGAGTTCGTGAACCTAGAGGGAGAAAAACTCTCAACGAGTAGGGGATGGGTTGTCTGGCTACACGACCTCCTCGCCGAATACGATCCCGACGTAATCCGATACTACGCGACCGCAATAGCTCCCGAAACCAGGGACACGGATTTCAAGTGGCAGGACTTCGCCGAGAAAATAAACGGCGAACTAATAGGAACATATGGAAACTTCATCCACAGGGTGTTAAGCTTCGTCTATTCGAGGATGGGTGGCGTCGTTCCGGAGCCGGGGAAACTCGGAGAGCGAGACCAGGAACTCTTGAACTTGAGAACGGAGTACGCGAAGAGACTTGAGGATGCGTTGGAGGGATGCGAGTTCAGGAAGGGACTGAGAATAATCCTAGAGTTTGCCCAAGAAGGAAACATATACTTGAATGAGAAGGCTCCGTGGAAGAATCCGGAGGAAGCGGGGACAACCCTTTACACATTAATTCAAGTGGTTCACGCGCTCGCTGTGCTCTCAGCTCCCTATCTTCCGTTCTCCTCCCGGAGGATACTGGATTACTTGAATACGGGAGAGAGGGTGGAAGAGCTTAGGTGGAGCGATGTCGAGAAGATCATATCTCCCGGCCACAGGATTAGAGAGCCGAAGCCGTTATTCAGGAAGATTACGAAAGAGGAGATAGATGAAAAATTGAGGAGGTTGAGGGAGATAAAGTCGAAGACCGGTTCCTAGTTCAACGGCTTTATCCCGAGTTCCTCCATTATCTCCTCGATCTCTTTCTCGTCTAATGCCTGCTTCTTCTCCTCTTCAACAGGCTTCGTCAGCTCCGTGCTCTCAACCCCAGTCAGGATCAATGAGACTTGGAGGGAGGACCCCAGCGAGTTGTCTATCCTCGCGCCCCAGATCACGAGGGCTTCTTCGCCCATGAGCTCGGAGATTATCTCGGCTGGCCTCGCGGCCTCACTTATCTTCATGTCGTCTCCCGCGGAGACGTGGATTATCGCACCCGTCAATCCTTCATAAGTTACATCGAGTAACGGATTCTGGAGGGCGCTGAAGGTCGCTTCTTCAGCTCTATTGGGGGTTGATGATTTTCCGACCCCTAGGGCGGCGAGCTTCCCCCTCATCATAACGGTCTTGAAATCGGCGTAGTCTATGTTGATTAGGCTGGGCTTCGCTATGGACTCGGTTATGCTCATCACCATGTTGCTTATCACCTCGTCGGCGAGGCTGAAGGCGGTCTTCAAGTTGTATTGCGGATAGAGATCCAAGAGCTTGTTGTTGTCTATCGCGACGACCGTGTGGCATTTATTCCTCATATCCTCGAGACCTTGGAGGGCGATCCTCTTCCTCACATTGCCCTCGAACTTGAACGGCAGGGTGACCACACCGATCACGATCGCCCCAAGTTCTCTGGCTATCTCGGCGACCAAGGGTGCGCCGCCTGTGCCCGTTCCTCCTCCGAGCCCGGCTGCGACGAATACGATGTCGGATCCTTCTAGAACCGCCCTGACCTCGTCGACCGATTCCTCCACCGCCATCTTCCCGAGCTCTGGGTCTCCTCCAGCTCCCCGGAATTTTGTGGTCCCCTTTCCAAGCAAGAGCTTCTGATGCGCGTTTATCATGTCGAGGTGCTGGATGTCGGTGTTCGCGGCGATTACCTTGATGCCCCTTAGGTTCATCGAGAGCATTCGGTCGGCTGTATTACATCCGGCGCCGCCGACCCCGATTAGCGTGATCTTGACTTCCTCTGAGAAATCCTTCTTGAAGAGGAGTAGATCCTCATTCACTTGTCACTGCCTCCTCCATTATGAAGTCCCTGACCGCCATCCGGATGGCCTCGGCCCGATTTGGATAGAGCTTCTTCTTCACGAGCTGGTCTATTGCCTCGATGTACACTTCGGGTAAGTGGACTGTGACCACCTTCACTTAAACCACCTCCGATGGCCAGAATCGTGAGATAAGGCATAAAGGTCTTGGTAATACGGGAATATATTCAAACGACCGATTTTCACGGGCTTATCGGAATTTGAGAGATCAAAAAATGATTAAAAGATGGCTGGCCAAAACGAGAATTGACCGCTAAAGGTGGGGTAAGAGGTGGTTAAGCAGCCTAAGAATAGGACGAGATTACTCGACGAGTTCTCGAACATAGTCGAGAAACTGGCCAGCGAGTCTAAGCAAGGAATACCGATAATCGTCGAAGGAAAGAGGGATGAGGAGACCTTGCGGAGACTAGGAGTCAAAGGGGAAATCATACTGATCAAATCCATTCGGGGTCTCAGGAGGAAGTTCGAGGGCCGGGATTTGAGAAGGGTAATCCTCCTCCCCGATCTGGATAGCGAGGGAAAGCACTTGCTGAAGCTCGTTAAGAAATCCTTGGAAGGAGTCGTCAAAGACGTCGACGTGACTTACTGGAGGAAGCTGAGGATCATCAGGAAGATGGGATTTACGCAGATCGAATCCATGCACCTAGTTTTCAAGAAACTTCAGCGCGATCTTCCGCCATAGATTCCCGAGATCGCTTATGCTCTATCAGATCCGCCAGAACCAAGAGCACGTTTACTATCACTAAGAT
>QMUP01000013.1 GCA_003660635.1 Candidatus Wolframiiraptor sp. | reverse complement strand
TTGAGCATTTGTTACGCCGGGGCCTGGGGTGAACTCGAATTTGAGTCCGCGGAGCCTCTCAACCCTTGTGACGTTGCTCCTCCCATTATGTATCACGATCCACAATCCCTCATCTATCTCGAACTCGACTACGTTCGGGCTGCCGCCGCTCGGAGGAGAAGCCACCCAATTCGCGCTCCCATTCAAGTCCTCTCCCAGAAGTTGGATAGACATTCCAGGAGGCGCTTCTGGCCCCGGGTCGCCCTCACTCCATCCGCCTAGTACCGGATCTCCATTCCCACCCTTATACCGCATATAATCTCTCAGGTTATCGTTAGGATCATAGAGCGCGACCTCATCTCCCCCATCGTCTAAGATTTCTTCACCGAGATAAACGACCGCCCCTCCATCTGATGCGTCGAGGTCATCTGTCCCGGATCCGGAGATCAATAAGATATAAACGAAATCCCTGATTCCTTTGATCTCCGGGATCTCGACCTTGTCTCCATCGAATGTCGTGATATACCATCCACTCAGATTCAATCTTCCGGAATCCGGGACATAGAGCTCGACGAACTCCGGGCCATTCTCATCCGCGACGTACTTCACCTCGCTTATCAACACCCTACCCGGGCTGGGAGGTCCCTTCGGCTCCGGCAACTTCTCCCCAAATGGCCAGAAGATCAAGAATGAGCTCAAAACCACTCCGACAGCCACAACGATGATGATCAACGCCAAGACACGTTTATTCAAAATCTCAAACCGCCAAGGTTACGAAAATCACTCCGCCAACACAAAAATAAGCCTTGTCCCGGAAATCGTGGACAATAACCCCCACGAGAAGATATAAATCATGAAAAGAGAATTAACCTGCAGGGGATGAGGCAGCCGCTCCAGACTGAACCGTGATGCAGGAAGAGCCGAGCCGACCCCCATCTTCCGCCGCGGTTCTCCTCGATCCTCGGTCTTTTCGCTAGGATAAGCTATCTCCTTCGATTTCTGGTTTGGCATCAGGCTCGATACCCTGAAGAAATAATGTTTTTCGTTTATCATCACAGCAACCACGCGACAGGAGATTTCGGGTGCAGAAGAAGTATGAGTTTAAGGGTTATGCTGTTTTCGATTGCGGTGGAATTGAGATAGGATTGAAGACTTGAAGTGAGTTTGAGAAGCCGAGGAAAGGGCTTATCATCGGGAAATTTGAATCCAACTAGAACCTCTCGATTATACGCCCAGCTCTTCTTATATTAGTTAATACTTTCCTCTCCAAGTCATTCGATGGCCTTTTAGCGGATAAAAAGACTAAAGTAGCCGTTTCATACTTTCCAGCGATATGAGCTCTAAGCTCGTCGTCGGGATCGATTTAGGGGCTACAAACGTTAGGGCTGCTCTCGGAAGCTTAGATCAAGGGATAATTAAATCCATAGGTGAGAGGACAATCCAAGAACCTTCTGCGGAGAAACTTATCGAGCAATTGATCAGCTTGGTTGAACGCGTTGCCGGAGAAAAGCTTGGGGAAATCCAGGCGATCGGAATGGGGTCGATAGGCCCGCTGGACATCTGGAAGGGCGTGATCCTAAATCCATCTAATGCCCCGTTCAGGGATGTGCCGGTTACCGAGGCTCTTTCAGAACGATTTAAGGTTCCCGCATATTTGCTGAATGATTGCACGGTGGCGGTCTTGGGAGAAACGGTTTTCGGGGCTGGAAAAAATCTGAAGAACGTGTTTTATGTGACCCTAAGCTCCGGCATAGGAGGCGGCGCAGTGGTTGACGGAAATCTTCTTCTCGGAAAAGACGGGAACGCCGTCGAGATCGGGCACATCGTCATAGATTTTGATGGAAAGCTAAAGTGTGGATGTGGAGCGAGGGGGCATTGGGAGTCGTATTGCGCTGGAAAAAATATTCCATCATTTGCAAGATATTGGATCACAGTCAACAAAAAGGAATCTGAAAAGAGCCCCGTTGTTGAATTGACGTTAAAAGGCGAACTTACAACCGAGTATCTATTCAATGCCGCGAAAACCGGCGACAAGATAGCGCTCGAAATAGTTGAAGAGATAGGAAGACTTAACGCGATAGGTTTTGCAAATATTACGACCCTTTATGATCCAGAGCTCATCACGGTTGGAGGTGCGATAGCCGTGAATAATGAGTCCTTAGTCTTGGAACCGATTAGAAGACATCTTCAGGAATATACGGTTAACAGAGTTCCAGAAGTCAAGCTCACTCCGCTCGGAGATGAGGTCGTGCTTTACGGAGCCGTGGCCTTGGCAATAAATCCGCCAGAAGCATTAAGATCTCTAAAAGAAACTGTATGAGTGGAAAAGATTATTTCCTACATTTTTCTCGATGATCTGAAAAATGAATTTGCGAGAAATACAAGAGCTGATGGCCGAGATCTATCTAGATCGAGATAGGAGGAGGGGCGCCGACAAAACTCTGCTCTGGATGATCTCGGAGGCTGGCGAGGTCGCGGATGCCTATCTAAAATCGGATCGGAAAGCCCTCGAGAACGAGGTCGCGGATCTCTTGGCATGGCTCCTCAGCTTCTGCAATGTAATCGGCATAGACTTAGAGGAGGCCGTTCTGGCCAAATACGGCAGGGGATGCCCTAACTGCGGATCGAAGCCCTGCAGATGTCCGCCGAAGTAAAAAGGTATAGAACACGGATTACGCTATCTGAGTATAGGATTGCCGACGCTGAGGAGCTACGGCTTGGTGGCGGCCGCGGAGTCAGGTCAGGAGAAGACCGAGTGCCCAGTATGCAAGGGAGACTACAAGAAATGTAGGCTCGAGATATGCCCCTATCTGAAGGGCGTCCGGGAACTCCTTAGGAAGATCAAGGCATCAAGAACGGTCTTCGGCTCCTCGCCGCCATCGGCCCTAATTGGCTCCTGGGGCTATCCCAAGGTTTTAGCCGGCCCGCTCGTGCCCCCGGTTCAGGCCGATACCAGCATTCTTGAGCAATATGATAGGTGGCTCGAACTTCCGCTCGATGAGCTCCTCGCGATGAGGGTGAGCCTCGTCCGGGGGAAGCGGCCGACTAGGGTAATAGATGCCAGAAAACCCGATCGGATCTTAGAGGCGATGCAGGAGCTCGCGATGGCTAAAACCCCCCTCGACGTCGAGCTCGAATTAGAAAAGGAACCTCTTTTACATCCAAATTTCTTGGTCAGGGCATCTCCCACAGGGCCATCGGCGCCGATGCGGAGGGCTCTTATCGCCGAGAATCCGAGGGTTCCGAGACCTGTTGAGAAGGTCGTCTATGACGTCGATTTAAGAGCTTCGGAGGCAATCCACGAACTCTACTCCTCGGGCATACGTGAACAGTATATCGTAAGGCTGCTCTCGATGGGCTTATTGGGCTCAAAGAGGTGGAGGAAGCTCGTTCCAACCGAGTGGAGCATAACCGCGGTAGATGATCAACTTGGAAAAAGGCTTAGGAGGGAAGTGAAGCGACATCCATGGCTGAACGAAGTGAGGTTACACAGCCACTATGCCCACTTCAACAGGGTTACAGTTCTCCTAATACCAGGGCCCTGGATGTTCGAGGTCTTCGAGGTCTGGCATAAATCAAACTTGACGAAGATTTACTATGACGCTGAGCTTCCGGGAGATATAGACCGCTATCCCGAAAACGTCGGAGGTGCATATCACGCCCTACGGCTTCCCGTCTTAGAGTCATTGAAAGCTGAGGGGAGACAGGCCTCGGCGATCGTCGTAGCGGAGGTCTACGAGGGCTGGATACCGCTCGGGGTCTGGAGATTCAGGGAGATTTGCAGGGCGGCACTGAGGCATCCGCCGGTGAAGTTCGAAGATTTATCTGAGTCGCTCATCGCCCTTGAAAAGATCGTTGAGCTGCCAGTGAACTCTATTTTACGCCAGAGCAGGGTTTTGAGATTCCACCTAGAGCAGGCGAAGTTAATCGATTTCCTCGGATCCACGGTCTAACCCAAAGATTTTAAAGGATTTAATCCCGAGAATTTAGCTTGATGCACGGTTATGGGAAAATAGCGGAAATAGATCTGTCATCCGGGAAGATCGATGTAAGAGAACCCGATGAGCGGCTGGCCTACGATTTCATAGGTGGAAGGGGCTGGGCAGCTCACCTAATCTTCAAACATCTAGACGAGATCGTCCACGGCACACATCCCTCGAACGTATTAGTTGTGGCGACGGGGCCGCTCGCGGCAACAGGTTTCCTCGGGGGCTGTAAGACGACCTTTGCCGCCATAAGCCCTCAAACGGATCTGTATGGAGACAGCAGTGTCGGCGGATACTTCGGCTATATGATGAGGAAAGCCGGTTTTGACGCCCTGATAATTAGGGGGAGGGCGAGCGAACCCAGTTATCTTTTGGTCGAAGATGGGAGAATCGAGGTCGTCGAGGCCCCGGAGCTCAGAAAGCTGAATTCTAAGGAGGTTGATGAAAAGCTTCGGGGAGAATATGGAAGAAATTGTTCAATAGCTTCGATAGGGATCGCTGGAGAGAAGATGGTAAACTATGCGTCGATAAACGTGGATTGGGGACTGAAGGAGCGGAGGCATTCTCAAGCTGGAAGAACGGGGATGGGCGCGGTGATGGGGAGCAAGAATCTCAAGGCAATAGTCGCGAAGGGAAGCGGCGAAGTCGAGGTCGCCGACCCTGAAAGGTTGAGGGAGGTGAATAAGAGGCTCATAAGGGAGGTCAAGTCAAGTAACATGTACGAGAATTGGATGAAATACGGCACGAATATGACGCTTGAATGGGCCAATACCGTGGAGGCTCTCCCCACACTCAACTTCCAGAAGACGACATTTGAATATGCGGACGAAATCTCGGGTCAAGCTGTCTATAATTCCCAGCTATACGTCTCCGCTTGCGCGAACTGCATAATTCCCTGCGGCCATGTAGTTAGATCTGATGAAGAAGTGGCAACCGTCGATTACGAGAACCTCGGGATGCTGGGATCTAACCTCGGATTAAAGAGTTTAAGTGAGGTCGCGAAGGCAAACTATCTCTGCGATTACTATGGATTGGACACGATATCCACCGGGTCAGTGATAGCTTTTATGATGGAATGTTTTCAGAGGGGCTTATTGACAAAAGATGATGTTGGTTTCGAGCTTTCATGGGGCGACGCTGAAACTGTTTACCAACTTATCAAACTAATAGCGGAGCGAAGGGGATTCGGCACCTTGATGGCGCTCGGCGTCAAGGCTTTAGCGAGATATGTTAAGAAGGGATCCGAGAAATTCGCTATGCACGTTAAAGGTCTAGAGATAAGCGCATACGACCACCGAGCGGCCCCCGCGATGGCCCTTAGCTACGCTACCTGTGATATCGGCGCGCATCACAACAGATCGTGGGCTATAACCTATGATGTCGAGGCGGGTAGGACGAGCTATGGCAGGGATAAGGCGGAAAAGGTGATCTACCTCCAACATATGCGCCCGCTCTTTGACATGCTCGGGGTCTGCAGGCTTTATTGGGTCGAACTTGGGATAGATCCGAACATCTACGCTGAGGCATACTCCGCCGTCGTCGGGAAGGAGTTCATCCTCGAGGATTAGCTCGCCTGCTCTGAGAGGGTTTGGAACGTTACGAGGGCCATGGCGGTGCTCAGGAAGGGGATCAGCGTAAAGGACGACATGCTCCCCGCCAGGGACTTTGAGGACCCGATCCCAGAAGGATCGACGAAGGGGATAAAACTCGACCACGAGAACTTCATAAACCTCTTGAAGACATACTACCAGCTTCGTGGATGGGATGAGTCGGGGAAGCCGACGAAGGAGAAGCTTATCTCCCTCCGATTAGAGGACGTCGCCGAGAAACTATACGGATAACCTACGGATTATCCTAGAAGTCTCTACGCCTTACACTCCCTTCTTTTCGACGACCATCAATATATTTTCCGGAAACTTAGAATAGTTATGCCGAAGAGGCCGAGAAATCCCTCATCTCCAAGATATAAGGCGAGAATGGGATATGAAGGAGAGTACTATCTGATAAGGAAATTCGCCGTTAAGGATAAGCCTGGAACCTATGCCGTTAGGACACCTGGAAGTGGAGCAGGCAAGCTTCCAAAACCAGATATCATCGCCGTTGACGAGGGGGAGCTCTTGGCGATCGAGGTTAAGTCCAGTAATAAATCCTACGTGGCTTTGAATAGCTCCCAAGTCAAGCGGCTGTTAGATTTTTGCAGATTCTTCGTTGTGCGGTGCCCCCACTGCGGTGCGGAGATCAGGCCGAAGCCCATACTCGCGGCTAGATTTCTGAGGAAGGAGTGGCGGTTCGTCGAGATCCCAATGGATTGGGAAGGCTCAATCATCTTGAGGAGGGCTTCTTCTCCAACTTTTGTCGGCGGGAGATTATCTTCTCGGGGCTCGGGGGACGAGGGGGAATCTTCTCGATAGAGGAGAGTTCGAGTAGATGCTGGGTCAAGAAGTGGCTGAATGTGGGCGCATTTTTGAGCCATTTTCGCTCACTGGGTTTAGAGAGATATCCTAAGGCGACGAGCCCTTGAAGTAGGTTTCCGATTCTCCTACGCCTGTTTCTATTCGCCTTTATCTCATCGGGAAGCAAATTTATCACATCGGTTAATGTGAAAGGTTGATTCTGGATGGAGGCTATGGCTGCGAGAACGTTTTGAATATCCTCTATCTTTAGTTTTCTAACCTTCCATGCCAACATCTTAATGATCGGATTTATCGACCGCCGCTCCGCCAATTCGTCATTCAGCCCTCCATTTCTTTAACAATATTTCGATTGGGATGTCAAAAGATTTCCCACATTTACCGCATGTGAAAACGAGTTTACAATTATTTGAGGCTAGTTCTTCCAGTTCATCTTTCGGAGGAATGTTAGTTATGGCGGAGTTCTTACAGGAGGGACATATGATTCTTACCCTTCTACCCTTATCCAAGTTTTTCAGCTCGACGGGCTTTCCATCCGCCGTGAACGCCTCTATGTAAGACTCCTTAACAGTTGGTTTCGGAGCCTCTTCTTTTCTCGCCTCGAGTGCCCGTCTTAGCGATGATAATTCTTCTTCTAAGGCCGCTTTCTTCTCGCTGAGCCTTTTAACCTCCTTCTCCAATTGATCAAAGACTTTCTTCGGGACGAATTCGTTCCTAACATATGGGAGTATGAGGGAGATTATGCTCTCCCGCACGCGGTTGACTAGATGGGGTTCTAAGGGTTTTAACGCCGATAGTTCCCCGCGTTTTATCTTGAGTATCTTCTGAAGTTGGTCTACCAAGGTTTCTAAGTCCTCGGCTTCGACTCCCTGCGGGTCCGTGAACAACTTCAGCATCGTATATGCCGCTGATAATTCTCCTTCCAGTATTTCGAGATAAGTCTCCCTACTCGAAACATCTTTCTCGAGTTCTTCCAGCTTTTTCCTTTCCTCCTCGATCCTTTTCCTGATTTCCTCGATCTCTCCCCGGACCCCTAATAGTTCTGAGAGTTCTTCGTTAAGTCGCTCCTTTTCGAATTTGAGCCTCTCGACATCGGATCGGAGTTTTCCTATTAACTCCTCCAGCTCTTCTAGGGTGGTCTTCTGGCCTAGGCGTTGTTCGAGTTCAGCGTTTACCTCCTCAAGCTTAGCTTTAGTTTCATTAACACGTCTCTCTGTTTCCTGAACTTCTTCCTCGAGTCTGGACTTAAATTTCTTCAGTTCTTCCAGTTCCCCCGAGATTCCGTGAACTTCTTCAATTTCTCCTAAAATTTTCTGCTTCTCTCGGTGAAGTTGTTCGATTTCTCGCTTGACATTTTCTAACTCGTTCTTAAGGTTGTTGATTTGGGATTTTAGATCTCTTTGCTCTTGAAGGGCGGCTAAGATTTCTTGGGGATTATAGTTCATGTTCTTGAAGGATTCTATGACATTCATCGCCTTCTCTAAGTCATCTAAACTGAGGCCTCTCTCCCTCAAGGCGTCGGCGAGCTTCGCTATTTTTCTGACTAATTCGAGGGTGAGCTTATACTGTTCAAGATATAAGTTTAGATCGTCTTCAATTCTTTTCCTCTTTTCCATTAGTTGCTCGATAGTGTATCTGAGTTTAACTTCCTCACTTGATAATCTATTATAATCTCTTAGGAGCGAGATGTAGCTTTTACCGGCTTCACGTTCGAGTTTCCTCAGTCTCAGCGCCGCGTTTACATAGCGTTTGAGCTTGGATTTCTCCCATCCCAGTTCCTCTGCGAGCTTGATGAAGGAGAGAAGTTTGTCTCTCGGGATGTCCACTTCGACTTTCGGCGTCTCGACGACTACAATCCGGAATTCGTCGTCCAAAATCGAACTCAAAAATATTTTTCGGAACTCCATATATAAGTGATTTTTCTCGGGATTCGCCTCCCCGCTTCTCACCGTAGTACCTACATCCTATTTTTACGTTCTAGGTCTGAATCTTCTCCTAGGCCTTCTGCCCCCAAATCCTCCAAGAGGTTGAGGGACCTCGGAGAGGTTGTTTTCGAGGTTCACTTCTCCGATTTCCTCCTCGGCCTGCTCTATTGCTCCATATCTACCAAGGTTTAACTGCATCTTTCCTCTAAACAGCTTTATGAAGCCGTTCGTGATCTTTATGGTGGTGCCTTCTTCGACCAAATCTATTTTCTCATCCCAGAGGACGAGGTTGATCGCGCCTGTCTCATCGGCTATCAGTATCTCGCTCAATCTATGCTCTTTCTGGTCATATTGGGATGAAACAACTCTCTCCGGAGCTTTGCTCACAACCTTTGCAACGAGATTTACGTTTCTCGAACGGGGGGTTAACTCATTTATCTTAACTAACTCACTCATTCCATTACGACTCCTTTTTGACGAGTAACTGAGAGTCAGTTATTATATAAGTATTTTGACTTATCGCCGAACCGCCTGCTCTAAGATCTGTATCGCTCTCTCTTTTCCGAGATCCCAGATATATGGCCCGAGCCTGGGCCCCCTATCCCTCCCCAAGAAGATCTTGTAGAGAGTTTTGAAGAAGTCCCTTGGTGGTATGCCGTTCTTCCTAGCGGCGTCGAAGATGCTTCCTTGAATCTCTTCAGCTTCTTTAGAGGATTTAATTTTCTCGATGAGATATGTTATGGCCTTCTTTTCTTCTTCTGTTAACTCTATAGCCTCCCTCTCAACGGATCCCAGGTCTACAGCATAGTTTATCGCGAGTTTGATCTTCCTCTTAGCTCTCTCATCGACTTCGTATCCATATTTCCTCAGTCTGCTCACGACGAATTCGAATCTCTTATCCTCTGGCGCGGCCATCGCGAGTTCCACGATCAGCGAATAAGGTATATGGGGAGACGGCTTTTTCGGGGGATTCAATAAATGGCTATAGAAGTATAACCCCTTCAGCTTCTCTCTCTCGAATTTGCTCGGAATGTTTATCCTGCCGAAATAGATGTCCTCTAGGTAATCGAGTTCATCCATGAGCTTGGGTATTGTCTGGAGGGTTAGGATCCGCGTTCCCGTCACGCGTTTAAACAAGAGGAGTAGGAGGCTCTCGGGGGTTCCATATCTATACCATAGCTGGGGGGTGAAGACGTTTCCAATGGATTTCGAAATTTTCCTGCCCGAGGCATCTAGGAACATCTCGTATCTGACGTGTAGGGGTGGTTCGAATCCGAGGATGTTCTTCGCAACCCAGTCGTTCACCTTAACGGAGTCCGCAATATCCTTCCCATATGCCTCAAACCTTATGTCAAGTGCTGCCCATCTCGCCGCGAATTCCGTCTTCCAAGCTAATTTCCCATCATCCCTCGTTATATCCGCCTCTCCCTCATAACCGCATCCGCTGAAATATCTTCCACCAACCTCCGCTCCACCACACCTGTACTTCACGATCCTTCGCTTAGGATCATATTCATAGGCTTGAGTCGTGTAGATTCTGCCGCATTGTTTGCAGACGGCGAAGTAGGGGAGCACTTTCTTGAATTTATCTTGGCCGGTGATCTCCTCAATCGCTTCCCCGATCTTCTGCGCGTTAAGGAGGATCACGTGAATCTGGTCGGCTAAGATTCCCGACGCATAAGTTTCCCTCCCCGACATATACTTACATTTTATCCCGGCTTCTTCTAGTGCATCTTTCAGCATGCCGCTCATGTGTTCGGAGAAGGAGTTATGGCATCCATAGGGATCGGGGATCGAGGAGACGGGTTTCAATAGGTATTCTTCAAGCCATTTCGGCATTCCCGCCGGAACCTTTCTCAGACCATCCATATCGTCGGTGAAGGCTATGCTCTCAGACCTGTATCCAAGCTCCCTAAGAGCGAGCGTAACCCCATAGGCTCTGACAGCATCCGCCATGCTTCCAACATGAGGTATCCCAGATGCGCCGAGCCCGCTCTCGGTCCTGATGAGCTTCAAGCTCCTGCCGAGCCTCTTCTCGCGCTGGACGAGCTCATACGCCACCTTATCCAGCCAAGTCCCATGACCGATAATCTCCCTCGACGACAATCCTACGAGACTCTGACGTCCGCGAGACTACATATACGTTATTGGCTCGCGAATCGCCGTGTCTCATAAAAATTGGTATTGGGTGCTTTGGCTCACCTTTTAGCTCGGAGTATCCTCGTTGGGGCTATCGCGGCTAAGGCCATGCTCGATAGGACTATCATCGAGGATGAGATCATCATTAGGATGGGGGACTTGAACGCTTCGGCTACGGCGAAGAGGATTAGTCCCAGAGCAAGGGCCGTGGCCGGATGCTCCAGCCTTAGAGCCACCCTCCTACCCTTCAGCCTCAGGATAATCCATACGGCTAGAATCGGCGGGGCTAGGTAGATCAAGCCTATGAGGGGGCTTGCTGTCAAGCCCGATATCAGGGCCGCCAGCTCAGGCGTTTCGGAGAACGGCTCGGCCGCCTGCCTCGAGAGCTCCAAGATCGATAGAAGCGGGTAGATTGACGCTCTTACGATGCTTCTTAGGGCTGGGTTCTGGCGCTCGGCTCCGGCTACGTACGGGCTCCAAGAATAGTAGAACGCGTTGAACGCTGTCATGAAGTTTCTGCCCGCGAAAGTCTTCATCACGAATCCATCTCTGAACTCTCTCAAGGCCTGAACCTGTGGAGCTAGCTCCGAGCCGAACGCCGCCGTCGCTATCAGGCATCTATAGCCGCCTTGAGCCGTGGCCGTCGAGGTCACGGTCTTCGTGACTTCCTTTGTCTCCGTTGTGGTTTTCGTGATTG
>QMUP01000012.1 GCA_003660635.1 Candidatus Wolframiiraptor sp. | reverse complement strand
TCAGGGGATCCCACTCCGCTATCGTGACGTATCGCCCATAGTCCACGACCTCCCAGATGTATCGGATCCTCCTCCCGAAGGTCTTGCCCATGAAGGCCCTCGGCAGGCTAACCCTCTCCACTAACGCGACGGCATCGAGGAGCGGGATATGGCTCGGCGGAATGTTCATCGGCGGGCTCACGAGCCTCTTCATCACGCTCTCGATGCTTTCCGCGTGGATCGTGGAGAGGCCTCCGTGGCCGGTTGCTATTGCCTGGAATAGGACGAATGCCTCCTCTCCCCTGACCTCTCCTACAACGAGGTAGTCGGGTCTATATCTTAGGCTCGTTCTGACGAGGTCGAAGAGCGTTATCTCCCCGGTCTTCAGGGAGCCGAGGCCGTAGCTCTCCCTCGTGACGAACCTGACCCAGTTCTCGCTCGGAATGTTCAGCTCCGCCGTCTCCTCGCAGGTAACGATCTTCATCCTAGGTCTTATGAAGCAGGCGAGCGCGTTGAGGATCGTCGTCTTACCGCTTCCGGTCGCACCCGCGATCAAGATGTTCGCCTTATGTTCTATTAGGAGCCAGAAGTACGCGGCCATCTCCGGGTTCAATAGATTACTTCTAAGCAGCTCGGTTATGCTGAATGGCTTCTCCCTGAACTTCCTGATCGTGAAGGTACTCCCCTTAGGCGAGACCTCCTCCCTGAAGGTGGCAGCAAGCCTGTGCTTGCCGTAGATCATCGCGTCTAGGATTGGGAAGGCGGATGAGATGTGTTTCTCGGATTTGTGGGCGAGTTGGATTATGTAGTCGTCAAGGGCGTCTCTATCGGTGAACATGATATTTGTGGGCATGCTCTCGTAGTCCCTGTGCCAGACATAGATTGGGACTCTCACTCCATCACAGGAGATGTCCTCTATTCTATAATCTTCCATGATCACATTCAGCGGGCCGAAGCCCGTCATATCCCTCTCGAGATAGTAGAAGAGCTTCCTCTTCGAGTCCTCGTCAATTGTTCCCAAGCCCTTACCATACTTCCTCAACAGCTTATCAGCGGTCTCTATCAGGACGCGTTTCGCGTCTTCTTCTTCACCCGCCTTCGGGGGCTCGAGTTCCTTAGAAAGAATATCCTTCAACTGTTCTAAGATCTTAATCTCCTCAGGGCTGAGCGGAACCTCTATAACGAAATACATCGGTTCAAGAGTGGATCCCGGGGGACTGGCAATAACCACCTTCGCGAGATCTTCTCTAATCGAGTACTCCTCGAGAACGTGATAATCCTCTGGAAGAGGCTTGACCTCTATACCCTTCCAGAGGCTTGGAATCTCTTCAACAGCTACTTTTTTCAAGGTTTCCCAAGGATAATTCCCGATTGGGGGAGATATATAGCTATCCCCACCGGGCATTACCCTTGGCCATCTAACGATATACGCCGGGAAAACTTGGTTAGTACGTATTTCGGAAAACGATATAAACTTCTGGAAAACTCCTTATGAATGGCATGGACGCTTTTATCCCTGTTTTAACGGCGCTTCTCGTGAATCCCCTACTCCCACTAACTATCTCACTTATCGCACTCATCTTCTCGATAGTAGCCCTAATCTACGCGAGGAAAGCGGCCGCGAAAATCCCGACTCCAGCCCCAGTTCGAGCCCCGGCACGGGCTCCCGAAGCTATCCCACAAAAACCCGTAGAGATTAGGTCTAGGGCTCCGGAGAGAGCTGTGAAGGAAGAACCTAGGGTTGAACTTCTTCCCCCGCCTCCTCCAAAGCCGTTACCCAAGAAAGAGGTGGAGGTACCTGAGATTAAGCCTAAAAGAGGGGGAGTGCTTGGATTGGAATCACTTGAAGAATTGGCTTCCATGATGGGGATGGATTCGATCCTAATCTTCAACACCCTCGGGATGCCGATAGAATCGCATAATGTGAGCGAGGAAGATCGCGTCGCCGCATCTCTCGCCGACTTCATCTCAGTCATCAGGAAATTCGATTCATCCTTCAAGGGCCTCTCAATAGAGAATGAACGGAGAACGATGATACTAATGCTTGGAAAAGTCGGGGAGATGGAGCTCTCCGCATTAACAGTCGGTAGGAGCGAACTCGAGATAGAGGAAGTCCGCGACCTATTGAAGATCTACATTTCAGATGTGATGGGAGGATAAAAATGATGAAGGCAAATGAGAAAGAGCTAACTTTTCTGATAAATTCCATCAAGGATAGAAGTCGGGGATGGATAGAGGCAATAGCGGTTATCTCCGAAGATGGCACACCACTCGTTCACAACAGCGAACTTGAATTTAATCCGGAATACGTCGGCGCTGCGACCGCGGCCATTTGTGGAGCAATTTCCGCCGTGATAGAGCTCCTCAGCACAAAGGGATACAAGAAAGTTGATATTCAGCTTGAAGGCGGTAGATATCTCCTGATGAGACTTTACAAGGGTAATTATCTGATCTGCTTGACCCGGCCCCATCCAAATCTCGGGTTGATCAACATGATCCTCGAGGCTCACCTCTCCGAGAGGGGAGAATGAAGACCTACAAGATCCTAGTCTCCGGCCCATTCAACGCGGGGAAAACGACCTTCATCAGAACACTCTGTGAAAAGTATCTTGACACCGATAAGCCGCTCTTAAACCCCATCGGAGACAAAACCGAGACAACGGTCGCCCTAGATTTTGGTGTAATAACCTATAATGATCGAAAGATCAAGCTTTTCGGAACCCCTGGTCAAAGAGAGTTTTTCTTCATGTGGGAGATACTCGCGAGGGGATTAAATGGATACATCTTGGTGATTGATAGCGGAGACGTTGAGGCGTTACACGAAGCAGAGGACCTATACAGGTTCTTTAGGAATATGCTCCCCGAAATACCGCACGTGATCGCATTAAATAAATATGATAAACCCGGATTCAGATTTGGAATAAGGGAAACGAGAATGGCTTTAGGCGTTCCCAACTCCGTTCCAATTCTGAAAGTCGATGCAAGAGATTATGAGAGCGCATTAAACGTCGTGAAGACCGTGGTTAAATTGATAGAGGATAGAAAGCAGAGGCTGTGAGAAATGGGCGTCATCGGGTTCTTCTACGCGAACTTCAGGGGGTTGGGGTCATTACTTCTCAAGATTTTCCCGGGAATAGAGTCGAAACTCGAGAGCGCGTGTATAAGGATTTATCCGCCCGCCTATGCCTCAACCATCGCGGGACTAACATTCATCGCGGCTCTGATCTGCGCGCCGCTCGCCCTGATTCTATATCTCATAACCCAGAGTCTTCTATCGCTTCTCCCGCTCATAGGCCCGCTCATAGTCCTCCTCCTCGGTATAGCATATCCATATACCCAGGCAGCATCCCTTTCCTCAGTCTTCGAGAGCGAGGTCCCCTACGCGGCCACCTATCTCGCGGTGATGGCAACCGGGGGAGTTCCACCCTACATGAGCTTGAGGAGGCTTGCCAAAGGCGAGCTCATGCCGAACCTCGCGAAGATCGCGCGGGTGGCCAACATAAAGGTGGAGGCGGCTGGAGAGGACCCGATCACGGCGATCGAGGCCATGGCTAAGAACGTTCCCTCTAAGGAATACAGGGATCTCTTGCTGGGATATGTCTCGACGCTGAGGAGCGGTGGTGATGTAGTCCACTTCTTGATCAGGAAGACGGAGATGATCTTCGAGAGCAGGACGGCGAGCATGAAGATCGTCGGGGAGAGGCTTGGGATGCTGATGGAGGCCTATGCGGCGGCGGTTATGATGCTCTCCCTCGTCCTCTATATAATCTACATCGTCTCGAGGGCCCTCCCATCCGAATACTTCACCTTTCCCGCCAGCCAATTCATCGTCTTCTCATATCTCATCATGCCCCTCATAGCGGGCTCATTCATCTACCTAAGCGACATCACCCAGCCCAAATACCCCTTCACAGATAAACGGCCATTCAAGGCATTCCTAGCAGGGCTTCCAGCCGGCTTGACGTTCTTCGTGCTCTTCGTGGTTCCCTTCTACGCGGAGCCCCTGCGCTACGTCTCACCATTCAACTTCACGACAGACCTCATAGTCAAACTCAGGGACATGATGGGGCTGGAGATGGGTTATGAGACCTCGATCGCCCTCTGCCTCGCATTCATAATAATATTCATCCCGGGAGCGGTGGCCTGGGAGAAATATGGAAAAGAAAACGTCGCGATCCTCCACGGCTTAACGAGATTTCTGAGAGACCTCACCGAGACTAGGAAGACTGGGATGAGCCCGGAGAAGTGCATGAGAATTCTCTCGGATAGGGATTACGGGGCCTTCACGAAGCACTTGAAACTCATGAGCAAGCAGATAGGCTGGGGGGTATCCCTCAGGAAGATCTACAGGGACTTCGAGAGGAGGGTCTATGGGTGGCTCGCGAGAGCGGGAATGTTCATCCTAATAGACTCGATCGACGTCGGAGGAGGAGCGCCTGAGACGCTGGACACTTTGGCCACGTTCATGGAGAACCTCGAGGAGATGGAGCGGGAGAAGAGGGCCACGCTCAAACCGTTGATTTTGATACCCTATCTCTCAGCGGTCATGCTCGTCTTCGTGATAGTTATCCTAATAGTGTTCATGAAGGGACTCCTCGGGCTGGCCAGAATCTACATCTCGATCCCCGAATTCGTCCACACATTCCTCCCACCAGTCGTCCTCATAGCGATAATAAGCGGCCTAGTCGCCGGGAAGATCTCCGAGGGAACGATCGCGGCCGGCTTCAAACACGCCGTAATAATGTCGATAATCACCATGATAGCGATCTGGCTCTCCGGAACCCTGAGCATCCAAGTAATCACCATGCCCACTCCAGCCTAATCAACAAAATGGCCAAAATTACAAACACATTTAATTTGCAAAAATGTGAATTTCCGGTGAACCCTTTTATTTAACCCGAAATAAATTTTTGATATGAATAGGGGGAAAGCGGGCATAAGCCCCGTAATGGCAACGGTAATCCTAGTAGCAATCGCCATCGTAATCGCCATCGCCGTAGCCTTCTGGGCAACAGGACTCGTCGGAGTATTCACAAGATTCGAAAAAATCGAAATTGTAGCAGCATATGCCACTAATGCGACTGATGTCACGTTACAAGTGAAAAATACAGGATCATCGCCAACAACAATAGACAATATTTTCGTGAATGGAATTCCATGCAATTCCAGTAGCATCTGTCAGAGTGTATCACCTAGTCCACCAATATCGTTACCTACGGGTAGCAGCCAGACCTTAACCATAAAGATCGCGGGAGGATATTCAGGAACCACTTTAGAAATCGCTGTTCATACTGCTAGTGGTAAGACTTATCCAGCAGCTGTCTTAATTCCATAACGACCTAGAGAAAACTAATCCCTTCAACACAAATCTTTTTGTTATTTTTAGATTCGGAAAATTTTTCGCGATTGTTTGATAATAGTAAGTTTACTCATGATCTACGCATTCGTTTTAGCTTTTTGTAGATCAGCTCCCTTTGAAGGATTTTCAGCCAAGTTATTTAGCCGATATCTCACTACTAAGCAGCATCCACATTCCATGAGACGTAAGCCTGAAGTTAAACATAGTACACTTCCTTTAGAAAATCTACTACAGGTTTTTCGCTTTGAAGAGAACGTGGTTAAGGATTGATTTTGATGGCTTCTTTGGCGAGGCGTAGATACTCTTCTGCTCGCTTTTCGTTGGCGATGTGTAGTTCTACGGGGGCGTCCCACGGTAGCCCGTGAACGTCTATCGCTCTTTCGAGTATCTTGATGCGGAGTTTCTTTCTTTCGTCTCTAAGCCTCTCGCCCTTCACGACTATCAGGATATCTATGTCGCTGTAAATCGTGGTTCTGTTCTCGGCGACCCCTCCGATGACATATACATCGACCTCGCCGAGGATCTCCCTGGCGGCCTTGGCGATCTTTTCAGCGTACTCCCTCCACCTTCTAAGGTGTTCAAAGTGATAGCTAACCCAGCTTGACAACCCTGTGCGCCCTCCTCTTAAGCTTGCTGACATATTCTCCACTCAAACTTCAACAACGAAGATATGGGATCGGCGGAGTATTATATTTTCTCACATTAAAGAATCGGCTGCTAGATTCCTGGTCTCAGTCTTCCGAGTTTCCTCAGTCTTGCGTATTCGTTTAGTTTTTTGTAGATTGCTGGGTGGGGTGCTCCGTTGATTATGTCTATTACGGCTTCTTCGGCGGCCTTTACGTCTTCGTCTTCTCCTATTATGGAGACCGTGTCGCCGTAGATCGAGACGTAGGTGTGGGTTGTTTCCTCGATTATCTTTCTCGTTTTTCCCTCTCTTCCGATCAATCTCGCCCTAACCCTCACGAGGTTGTTCCTGCTCGGTTTAATGTAGTCGGTTATGTCGATTACGCTTAACACCACGCCGTCCTCAAATAGCTTGAAGGCCCTCTCCGGAGAAAATCCCCTGCCTATTGCTTGGACTACGTCTCTGGCCTTGAAGAGCGCGACTGGGTCTCCGCCTTCCTCTGGGGGCTTGGCGAGCTCGATCTTAACAGATCCATCGGCGCTGTCAATCGTGAGTTTCACGCCTAGCGTTTCCTCGATCTTCTTCTTCACGGATCCCTGCGGGCCTATTAGGACGCCGACCCGTTCTTTTGGGATCGTGACCATGAAGTAGGACATGGTCTATCCACCTTTTCCGGCTCCGATAACCCGATCTAATAATTATTTACGAGACCTCAAATGGTTTTCTCCCGGTTATTTCCTCGAAGAGAAGCTCAGGATCCGAGACCTCGACCCCCATCTTCCCGAAGAACCTCGTGATATTCTTGAGATCTCTTAAGAGGAGTTGATCGGCGACGGGTTGCTCGACCCTCACGGCCTGAGATAAATCGATTAGGATTATTCTATCATCCGGCGTGATGAAGATGTTGTATTCGCTTAGATCGCCGTGAATAAGATTTGCGCCGCGATAGAGTTTCTTGACCGCGTCGATTACCTGTGAATAGATCTTGGCATAGGTCTCGGTTTCAAGTGTTATCTCATTTAACAGCGGATAACGTTTCCCATCCTCGCCTATGAATGCCATCCCAAGGACATTTCGGCGAACAAAGTATGGTTTCGGAACGGGTACTCCCGCATCATATGCCGCCTCTAGGTTCTTGAATTCCCTCCTCGCCCAAAGGTAGATGAAGTCCCTAAAGTCCCTGGGGATCCGTTGAAATCTCGGGTCATAGGCCGTATACATGGCTCTGGTCTTCTTGAACTCGGCGCTGGTTATCAGGTATATCTTAACGGCGAGATCCTCATCCTTTTCACCTTTCGCGTAGTAGATCCTAGATTCTTTTCCGGCGCTGACTACCCCATAAAAATCCTTGATGAGCTTCCTGTTCATGAGCTCGTAAAGGGTCATTAGGGTCTGTTTGTCGAATACTTCTTCTAGTACTTCATTTAGCTCCGACCGCTTCCTCAGAAATCTCTGCTCGCGTTCATAGCGGTATTCCCTGACCCTCAGCTTCTTCTCGATCTTATCTTCATCGACCAAACTCTCTGAGATAAGGGGTCTCAGCCACTAAAAAGCTTTGAAAATTCTTAGGCTGAAATCTTCTCCTTGAGGAAATCAGGGAGCACACCGCGCTCCGCGAGCTTTAGGGCTTGGCCCTTGGTGAACCTCCACCAGATGTCTCCCCGGGTATCTCGCTGGAAATCCCAGGGGCTTACTAAGACTAAGTCGCCTTCACGGATCCAGATCCTCCTCCTGAGCTGACCCCTGATCCTACATAGCCTCCTCTTCCCGTCGCTGCACTCGACTAGAACCCTGTCGTTGCCGTACATCTTGACCACTACCCCGTATACGTCGTCTGGCCCCGGCTCAACGAGCTCCTCGAGCTCATCGGGTTCCGAGACGATCTTCCTCTTTCCCATACTATCTTATAGAATCCATGTCCTCTTAAAAAGGGTTAAAGAAGGAGGCTCAGGTACCCCAGGTATCTTCACAGATCTGGGTCCCTATGCCTCATCACAGCCGACTATGGTTTTCGACCTGCGAGCTAATGAATTCTTCGCGTGTTTTCCGGCCGAGGGTCCCCGCTGTCATCCTGTGATGTCATGTGACCTCAGGACCTCGGAGCCGAGTTCCGTGACCTTATAGCGATAGGGCTTACCCTCCCTTATCAGGAAACCCTCTTCAACCATTTTCTTAAGCGTCCTAGCGGTGTGCTCCCTACTCAGTCCGAGACGCTTACTTATCTCTCGGGCGCTCAGCGGGCCGCTGGACCTCAATTCCCTTAATATTCTTAACACGCTTTCGGAGATCTCTTCAAACTCGTAGCGGCGCTCCTTAATAATCGGCGGCTTCTCGATCGATTTTACGGATTTCTTTAGCTTGAGGAGGAGATATGTGAAGAGCGCTGTTTGGAGCGCGAAGAGCGCTATGAAGAATAATGTTAACGTGATGAGCTGCTGCGCCACGTCGGCCGCCTCCTATCTTGTGATGTCACTTAACATCACGTCATTTATCAAGGTTAAGGAGTCGGTAAGCTTTCCTTGATTGAGCATCTCCGCGGCCTCGAGGATCGAGGAAATCGCCTCGTCGCCTATTACTCCCAGATATTTCAGGAGGAAGATCGTGAAGATGCTCTTTTTGATGTTCTCGATCGCCTGTCGCAGGGTTCTGGCATAGGCGCCTTTCGCCACGCCGCGGATCTTCGCCTTCTCGCGAAAAGTCAATTTCATCCCCGCACTTGTGGAAGCCGTTTCTATTAAGAGAACTTCAAGCTGTGGCTCGGTTAGGGAAGATAATTTTAACAGGGCCTTTAAGGCCTTCTCATCCGGGATTTTGAAGCCTGATTTCCGCAAAAATTCCTTAACGGCTTTTCTCATTCCCCGCCCCTTGTGGGTTATACATTTTTGTAGACTAATGAGTTTTCCCGATCTAAAGTCCTGTGTCAAGGTGATAGCCGCGTATTCTCGAAGTCATATCACCTCTTTCGGCGGATACGCGGGGTTGTGTAAGCCTATACCGGATGATGTTTCCGGATTTACCGCGTTCAAGGTATCCACGCTCCGATAGTCTGGTTAGATACGTGGATACGGTGCTCAGTGATATCGGTTCCCTGTATTCGGTCATATATGCTTCTAAGACATCGCGGGAGGTAAAGTATCCAAATGGAAAGTATTTCGCGATGACCCTAGCCAATTTAGCCAGCTTGCTGTTCTCGTAGTAGTATTCTTCTGGTTGTTCCTCCGATGAAAGTCCGCCGTAAAGCTCCATTAGATCCGCCATCTGTAGCAGCTTCTCCCTACTCAATTTCCCCTCGAATATCACGACCACTTTGTCCCCATTTTCATCGGTCATCTCGAACTTGATGCGTTTCCTGCTTCGCCGGAGATCCATACTCGTTAACCGCCGTTAAGTTTGAGAATTTATTCTTTAAAAAGTGAAGTAGGATTCCTCCGCGTGAGGGTTATACTTGGAGATTATCCCGTGATTAATCTGGAGAAGATCTTATGGTTTCAAGGATTGAGATGGCCATCCAGAGTTGAGTTCTGGTGAAAACTGGGAGATTAGGATCATTCATTATCTCCTCGATCATCTCTATCGCGTTCGCCGCCCTAACCGCGGGCTTATATCGCTCATCAAATAGCGCATCCGCAGCGGCCTTCGCAACCCTCCTGATGTTTCTCGGAGTGGATACGTCATTTGCTATTGATTCTAGAATTTGCACGACGTTTTGCCTCCTTTCCTCCCAACTTTGATTGGTAGCTTCTGCCAAACTCTCACCTCCAACTCGGAAGAAAACTTGACAGGGAGTATGCCCAGGAAAAAGGGGCACAACAGTATTTTTTACGTTTTTCTCCTAGAGGCGGGTCCTTTTCTTTCTAAAATTTTAATCTTTCATCTCTTCGATTCTCATCTGACTCATCACCCTCTCTGATTGTTCTTCCAAGATCTCCCGAATTCTTTTCGCGGTCACTCCGGGGGTGGTTCCTATCTCCTCTACGCATGCTGCTCCAGATGCTTGCCCGTATAGGAGCATATCTACTACCTCTTCAAGTGATAAGTCCTCTAAACGCTTCCCCGAACGCGCTGACATGAGGAGCTTGTACACTATTCCGGCGCATAAGGCATCGCCAGCTCCAGTCGGATCTACAACGTTAACCTTGAAGCTCGGTTGCCTGATTATGCGCTCTGAGAAATAGGCGGTTAACCCCCTTTCACCGTCGCTGATCACCGGGAGCTTCACGCCCCGTTTTACGAGCCATTTAATGCCATCCTCTAGGGCGAGGCCTCCGGTGATTCCCTCGAGTTCCGAGACGTTGCAGTGAAGTACGTCAGAGTATTGGAGTGCGGGATGTATGAAGTCCCATTCTTTTCCGAAGGGTCTCACCAGATCGACCACGGTCAAGATCCCATTTTCCTTGCACTCTCTAAGGAGTTCCCAAACCCTGTAGTCGAAATCTCCTAACAGTCCTGACGCGATGTAGAAGATCCTCGGTTTGACGCGTTTAAGCGCGTTCAAGACGAAGTCGTAGCTTAGATGCAGGTTTGCCCCGGGTTCGTTAATGTACCTTCTATCTTCGTTCTTCACAACTAATATCACGGTTTTACCCGTTTCCGCGTCATCGACTTCTTGGAGGAAGGCCGTGACCCCTTTGGACTCTAAGACCTTCTTTACGAAATCCCTCATAGGGTCCTTCCCGACCGCCGCAGCCGCTCCGACGACTCCCGCCTCTAAGCCCATTTGAACCAAGTCAACCGAGACGTTTCCCGGATGCCCACCCAGCCTTATCCTCACCCCGAGGGGGGCGAATACGAGTTCACCAGGCTCCGGGATCTTATCTAATCCAGCGGAGATTATGTCCACCGTTATGAAACCGCTTGCGAGAACCTCCTCGCCCAAATCCCCGACCCTCTCCTTCACGAAGAGGATACAAGCTCTTATATTTACCCGCCATCTCGCGGCTATCGCCTAAATCCCAAAATTTGACCCATTTTTACAGCATATTCTTGACGGAAATTGTTATAACTTTTTTAAGGAGGTTTTTTGTAGCAATACTGCGGTGTGAAAATTGAGCAGGGTTAGGGTTGTGAATCTCCATAAGAGATTTGACAAGACTATCGCGGTCGACGGGATCACATTTGAGGTGGGGGATGGAGAGTTCGTCGTCCTCCTAGGTCCTTCGGGATGTGGAAAGACGACGACCCTGAGGTGTATCGCGGGGCTAGAAACCCCCGATGAGGGTGAGATCTACATAGATGATAAGTTGGTTAATGATCTACCGCCGAAGGACAGGGACGTCGCCATGGTCTTCCAGAGCTACGCGCTTTACCCGCATATGACGGTTTATGATAACTTGGCGTTCCCGTTGAAGATGAGGAAGTATCCGAAGGATGAGATAGATAAGAGGGTTAAGGAGGTGGCGAAACTCCTCAGGATAGAGGAGCTCTTGGGGAGGAGGCCTAGGCAGCTCAGCGGAGGCCAGCAGCAGAGAGTCGCCTTAGGACGAGCACTCGTCAGGAACCCGAGGGTCTGGCTTATGGACGAGCCGTTAAGCAACCTCGACGCGAAGCTCAGGGTCTACATGAGGGCCGAGCTCAAGAAGCTCCAGAAGGACCTCAAGATCACCACTATCTACGTTACCCACGATCAGGCGGAGGCCATGGCCATGGCGGATAAGATCGCCGTCATGAATCAGGGCAAGATCCTACAGTACGCTCCACCAAATGCCGTTTACGAGAAGCCTGCGAACTTATTCGTAGCCGGATTCTTGGGAAGCCCGCCCATGAACTTCGTCGAGGCAGATCTGGTTGAACGCGACTCTAAGATCTTCTTGGATGCCGGCATCTTTACCTATCAACTTCCAGACGATATTGGGGGGACGGTGAAGGATAAGGCGACGGGCAACAGGGTCGTGATAGGATTCCGACCAGAACACGTGATACTATCGAAGGACAAGATCCCAGATGCGATCTTCCAAGCCGACCTCTACGTAATTGAGCCCATGGGATCCAACCTAATCGTCGACCTCAGGGCAGGTGAATACCTACTTAAAGCCGTC
>QMUP01000011.1 GCA_003660635.1 Candidatus Wolframiiraptor sp. | reverse complement strand
GGGTTAGGCGCGTCAGTAACTTGAATCCAAGTGGCATAAACTGAGTCAACTCCGTCCCCTAGGTACCACAGCATTATGTCCGTGTCGTGTATGGCGTCCAGTAGAATTGGCGATCCGTATCGGAGGTGTGGTCTAGCGAATGCGCCGGGTATATTTCGCCTAGCATAGATTGAGAGTATCTTTCCTATTCGTCCCTCTTGGATCAGCTGCTTGGCCTGGGCATACCGGGTCTCGAAGCGGAGTATGTGGCCGACCATGAAGTGAACGTTATTTCTCCTAGTCGCGGCGATCATCTCATCGGCATCTTTAAGATTTCCGGCTATCGGCTTCTCGACGATGACGTGTTTCCCGGCTTCCGCCGCGGCTATTACAGGGTCTTTATGATCTGGAACGTGTGTGACGACCCCTATTGCATCTATTTCCGGATCCTTTGCGATGTCATTCCAATTTGTATAATATTTCTTAGCACCATAGCGCTGTGCTACTTCCCTGGCCCGCTGAGGTCTCCTAGAGCACACGGCCGTGAGTTCGACGTGCGGGAGCTTTGAGAGTATTTGGACATATTTTTCCCCAAACCATCCGAGTCCCACAACGCCAAACTTTACGGTCTTCATATTAGGATAGATTCCGGGTTATTATATATAAGTGCTCGTGAGGGGACTGGTGGCCGCCGAGTGATACCGGCTCCCGAAATAGACATATAACGCGTTTTCGGATTTTGTCTTAAGGTGCTTCTCCATGAAGTTTTACAAGACTTTGGATGATGTAGATATTAGTGGTAAGACGGTAATTGTAAGGGTTGATATTAATTCGCCGATAGATCCCGAGACGGGGAGAATACAAGATAATGAGAGAATTCAGGCACATGCGAAGACGCTTCGCGAGCTATCCGATAAGGGCGCGAAGGTCGTTGTCTTGGCTCATCAGGGAAGAAAGGGGGGCTCGGACTTTTTACCTCTGAAACAGCACGCCGACCTACTCTCGAAGCATGTTGGAAAGCCTGTAAAATATGTCCCCGACCTGCTAGGTGATGAAGCAGAGAAGGCGATAAAGGATCTGAAGGAAGGCGAGATAGTGCTCCTAGAAAACGTGAGAACCTTAGATGAAGAAACCATAGAGGCGAGTCCGGAAGAACACGCGAAAGGTGCGCTGGTATCAAAGCTCTCCAAGCTCGCCGACCTATTCATCCTCGACGCCTTTTCCGTGGCACATAGATCCCATGCCTCTATAGTTGGTTTCGCCGCCGTCCTCCCCGTAATCGCCGGAAGGGTCATGGAGAAAGAGTTAGAGGCCCTCAGCGAGCTATTGGAGAAGCGGGATAAGATAATCTTGTTCATGGGAGGTAACAAGCCGAAGGACTGCATCTCCGTCATAGAGGCCATTCTCAAAAGAGGTAAACCCGAGATCAAGCTCCTCCTCACGGCCGGGATCCTAGGCCAACTCTTCCTAATGGCCGAGGGAAGGGATCTAGGCGCCCCAAGCCTCGAATACATCAAGAAGAAAAAATTCGATGAATTCGTCGAGAAAGCCGGGGAGCTGAGCGAAAAACTCGGGGAGAGGCTATACAAACCAATCGACGTGGCATATGAGGCCGACGGTAAACGGGCTGAAGTAAAGATCGAGGAATTACCCGCCCCGGGCCCCATAATGGATATTGGAAGCGAGACGGCGGCGCTTTACAGAAAGCTGATAACATCGGCGACGCCGGAGGATGCGATAATAGTTAAGGGACCGGCTGGAGCCTATGAACATGAAGAGTTCAGGAAGGGGACACGTGAGATCTATAGTGCGCTTGCGGAATCGAAGGCCTTCACTTTAATCGGCGGAGGAGATTCATCTACGGCCATAAAACTCGTCGGCCTCAAAATAGATGACTTCTCCTACGTAAGTCTCGCTGGAGGCGCGTTAATCCACTACCTATCAGGAAAAACCATGCCGGGAGTGGAGATCCTAAAACGCGGATAAAACACCCATATTTTTACCTCAACTTGAGTACGCGTATGTAGTCACCATCTAGGACTACTTCGCCGTGGGGCGGTTCCCTACCAGGTGGCACAGGCTTCTTTAAAACTAGATAGGTACCAGGTTGCGGGGGTCGCGGGGGCAACTTAACGATCTCATATATTTCTTCGTGGAGTGCCTCAACCCAATACCTCACCTTCGTGTCTGGTATCACCAGCGTCGATCCAGGGGGAACATATTTCGGAAGGTTGTCGCGGAGTTCTTCATAATCTCTCATCGTTATACTCGGCTTAAGCATGGAGACAGCGGGCAGCATGGTCATTAACATTAGACCCGTCACGAGCGTGAACACCATGAACTTACTCGACTCGTTGACTTCTCCGATGATCACGGCGGCGATCGGGGGAACTAGAATCGAGGTCATTAAACTGAATCTGAAGAGCCAGGCGCTACCTATTATCGGAAGATTCACTAATATCAGCGAGACCCCCGAAGCCATAGAGAGTTCTGCGGCTCCTCGGTGTTTTAGCGAGTACGCGATCCCAGCAAATCCGATAACGAGGCTCGCAGCGAAGTTGGTGAAATGCGCTTTCTCCCATCCGTGATCGAAGGGGTTTTCAACAAAACTAAGAAGTTTTCGGGTATCATATCCGACGATCTGCGGGGCTACGGTTAACGCCAAGATCAAGATCAAAAATGACGTCACCACCGCGGAGGCGGCCGCATCCCTCTCAACTCCATACTCTCTCTTAAGTTGACAAAAAATGAAGATTAGGAGCGAGTATGTCGCGAAAACCCCAAAGGTTAACACATGAGAGATGGCGGAGGCGATAACCGCGAGTGATGAATAAATGATAGCATGCCTTCGTTTTTTGACGTTTAAGAATGTGTATATGAAAATCGCTATGAATAGTAGGCTTACGTAATTTTTGATGAAGTCGTTAAGCAGCCTAAGAGTGAATGGAGAGAGGATAAATGTAAGTGATGCAGCGAGTCCGCTGAGATCTCCAAAACTCCTAAAAGCCGCATACAATACAAAGGCTGTTAAACCGCCATAGAATGCCACAGCCATCTTTAACCCGAGATTCTTATCTGCCGAGAGGATGTAGAAAGGTGCTAACATGTAGTAGGTTAACGGTGGGTCAGGATATTTTATCACACCATCCGAGACGAGGTGCCTCATCTGAATTAAATAATAGGGCCCATCAATTCCATACATGATCGGATACCTGAGCAGGATCATGAGAATTATCACGAATGCGAAAAGAAAGGATATTGCCGCGCAAATGGCGTGTATCGAGGTCTGCTTCATACATACGTGCTAACGGTTAATCCATATTTAAGCCATCTAAATCACGTATCCGAACTTTTAGAATTATATAGATGGCATCTCCATTTATGCGTGGAAAATGACTGAGATCTGGTACTTTGCTTATGGATGGTCTATGAACAAATCTCTGATGAAGCGTTGCATAAAGAATTGGGTAGATTCGCGTAGGGCAGAGCTAAAGGGGTTTAGACTAGTCTTTGACGCGTATTCCACGAGCTGGAAGGGAGGCGTAGCTAATCTAGAGGAGGATGAATCATCAAAAGTCTACGGCGTCGCGTATAAAATAGATCCGGAACAGTTAAAAGAACTCGATAAATTCGAGGGCGTCCCGCAAAGGGCCATGCGTCGAAGCGTTGAGTTAGAGGTAGAGGGTGTTGGAAGAGTAAAGGCCATAACCCACGTGGCCATAAATCCCAGGAAAGCCCCGGTCTATCCCTCTAAAGAGTATGTAAGCGCCATGCTTAAGGGGGCCAGGCAACATAACCTCGGCGAGGAAGCATTAAAGACTATCCGTAGAGCTGCCGGATCCACAATGCCTTAATTCTACCAAAGATAACGTTATTGTCGATAGGGAGCGATGGCGGAAGATTTCTACGGATCACTCTTCGCCCTCCTTCAAGCCTATGGCTACCTAGGAGCTTTCCTAATATCTGTTCTAGGCAGCTTGATACCCTTCCTCCCAGTTCCATATCTTATGCCCATAGTTCTCATGGCTAAAACGCTGGACCCCCTACTCTTAGGCGTGGTCGCCGGCGTAGGCGGCGCGGTTGGAAAGCTGACCTCCTATGGCCTGGGGAGGGTTGGGAGGAGATTTCTGGGCGAGGAGAGGCGGAAGAAGATGACCGTGCTTGGAAAAGCCATTGGAAAATACGGTGCATTGGCGGTCTTTCTCTTCGCATTGACGCCTCTTCCAGATGACGTAATCTATATCCCAGTGGGATTAACAGGCCTGAATATCGCGAAGTTTATGCTCGCGAATATGTTGGGGAAAATCGTCCTATCTTGGATAGTTGCATACACTGGTAGATTATACTTCGATTTGGCGGGGCTGTTCTTGGGGAGAGAGGGTGGATTCGCCGCGACGATCATCGCGGTAATAGCCATGATGATAATTACGATAGTCTTGTTAAGGATAGATTGGGAAGAAGTCGTGGAAGAGGCGCGAACCCGAGGTGTGATGTCCGCGTTTAGGGTTATGTTTAAATCCATTCTCCCCGGGAACCGGAAGTGAAGCTATTTAAGTGAAAAGAGCCCGAAGATATGTGCCGTGACGAAGTCGTATAAGTGGGTCGGTGGGATAGGCTATCTCCTCTCCTTCATCCCCTATGTAAACGTGGTAGCGTTGATAGTTGCCGCGATAGCGTGGATTCTTATGGGCCGAGATACCCGGGAAAAGATCTTCACGGCCACAGGCATACTGATGATAATAACCTTCGCCTTGGGAGTGAGCTTCTTCGCATTAATTCTGGCAATGCTACCTAGTTTGGCCCTATTAACGTCGGAACCGACGACGAGTAGACCCCCTCTCCAATTCTTCGAGAACCTAAGCCATCTAACGGGCTTCGCGATAATGGGGTTAATTCTGGCCGGAATAGCGATAGTCGAGGCGATTTTAGAGATAATCTCTCACTTTCGAGCTGGAAAGATCTTCGACAACACTTGGTTCAAGCTCGCAGGATGGTTCAGGATATTCTCGATCGTGGCCGCTGCAATCTCCATCCCGCTCATCATAATGTCTGCGGCCAATCTGGCGGTTTTAGCGACCACAGCTCCGGGTCCATCGGTTTTCACGTCAATTCTGTCGCTTTTCTGGCCGATTATAATAGTGGCGATCATCGCCCTGCTATCGACCATATTCTCGATCGTGGCTTTCTTCACGATCCCCGAAGCGGAGGAACTCTCCCAGAATCCGGAGACATCGATTTAAACCAAAAGACTGAGAAGAGTTATAGTCCCGGCTAGCTAGGTAATCTGAGGTGTCGGAGATTGGAGGGCTGGGGAGGAATATCGTCTTCTGAGATGTCGGCAATAGATGAAAACGCGGAATGGCTGGGAATTCCGAGAGATCTCCTCATGGAGAACGCGGGGGCCTGGGTTGCGAGAATAGCGTACCAATGGCTCGGCGGTCTATCGAGGCGAAAGATGGTGGTTTTTTGCGGCACGGGGAATAATGGCGGAGACGGCTTTGTGGCAGCGAGACACGCCGCCGGATTAGGAGCCGATGTCGCCGTGATTTTAATCGGCGACCCAAATAGAATAAGGACAGCTGAGGCGAAGAGGAACTTCGAGATAATTCGATCAATGAAGGAGTCCGTGAAATTGCATATCGTGAAGGAAGTTGGCGATCTCGATCGAATAAGAGATCAAGTCGAATCCGCCGATGTCGTGGTCGACGCTATCTTTGGAACCGGAATAAGAGGCGCTATTCGGGAACCGTGGAGGTCCGTCATCCAATTAATTAACTCCGCCAAGGCGCTGAAAATTTCCGTAGACATACCATCCGGCGTAAATCCCGATACCGGAGAGGTAACAGATCTCGCCGTTAACGCGAATATAACAGTGACTTTCCACAGGCCGAAGCTCGGTATGCCTACAGCAGCCGATTACTGCGGCGAAGTCGTGATCGCGCCGATTGGAATCCCGCCTGAAGCAGAAATCGTTATGGGGCCGGGAAACGCGAGGCAAGCGCTCCGCTCGGCCCGGGACGAAATCCTCGATGTAATTCTCTTAGATGATCTCGATGATCGCGTGATTAAACTTCTGTCAGCCCTAGGTGTACAGCACAGGGTGGGCGGCGCGGTACAGGGGGAGGTAGTTTACCTCGGAAAACGCTTAGAGCTTGGAAAATCCATTAACGAAGCCTCCGGGGTACTGGCACTCGGGTTCCTCAATGGATCACCATTAACCGCTTCAATAATCGATCTAGGAGAGGCCAGACAAAGGTTTGGAATAGATTTTGAGGACCACTTCATCAAGAGACATCGCATATTAACGAGGAAGGCGTCGGAAATCGAAGGGGCAATCTACATACTCGGCGAGAAATCCGACTTGCTAATCGGAGACTCTAGATGGCAGATGAGTTGGGTCAATCGACCGCTTAACGAGGAAGGCGTCGCGGCCCTGATAGCCATAACGCTCTTCTTAATGGCCCGAGGCATAAAGCCATTCAATGCATTATCTGCTGCGGGATATTTTGCCGGATTTGTGGCACAATATGGAATTGATCAACTTACTAAGGAGTTAGAGAGACTGAGCGGTAAAAGATAACCCTCCCTTTCCAAGACTAAGAAGAAGAGGGGTTTTCGTGTTCTGCCAGAATCTACTTCTTTGACCTTCTAGCTAAAGCTATTGCGGCAACCACTACTATGGCTATCGCGGCTATGAGCATTGTCGGAAATTCTCCAGTGGCTTGGGTCATTGTCGTCTTGGTTGTTGTCGGCTTAGGAGCCGCGGCGCTGGTTGTCCCGGTTTGAGTAGAAGTGCTGGTCTCTGGTGAGGTTGTCGTATAGGTTATAGTCTTTGTTACGGTCTTTCCAGGTAATGTCATCGTCTTGCCCCTTCTCCCCTATCGTGGTAATGTATGTCGTACCCGGCTTTGTCGTGGTTTCTGCCGTTCGTTGGGGTTTATCCGAATAAGCCGTAAAATCGGAGGTGGGACTGGGTGATCCCGAATAAGGAGGAACTTGACCGGTTAGGCGTTGCCGCGCCTTCTCCCACTTCAGATAAATCTCCGCGATCTCGTCGAAGGTGAGAAATACTATGACCTCTTTTTTCACGAGCGGCTTAAGTTTTCCAAGCCATTCGTCATACGCATTCAACACCTTCTCCGCCTCTTCATCGACTCCGCATTGGTAGAGATGGGAGCTGGCATACCACGTGTTTATCATACCCTCTTCCAAGTCCTTTAATGCTTCTTGAAGCGAGGCTGTAGCTGCATCGAAGCATCTTGAATCATGGCGGCAGTCTATCTCGAAGCTCTTTGATTTATACCACCCCGGAATATATACGAGGCTCCCATATTCGTCATGTATTAACCATTCCTCTGTTTTGAGGTCTATCATCTGGACATTTGGAAGGATCCATGGGTGAAGCCGGGTCGGGGTTTTTCCAGTTTTCAGAAAATAGGGTTTCTCGACAGCTGTCATCGAGATGAATCCTAGACATCCATCGCATACGCCTAGTAGCCCTATGTTTTCCATTTCGAATCCTCCTCCGATGTTTGTGGGCTCGCGTCCTATGGCCTTAGCGACGACTTCCTTAACGGCTCTGGTATACTCAAGTTTCTGCTCATCCGTCATTAACCCGAGTTCAGAGATGTGGTGTCCCATGTGGCTTTGAACCCCGATCCCGTGTCCTCGTTCTAGGAGTTCTCTGAGGATTAGGCGCCCGAACTTCACGTCGGCATCGGCGAACTGCTTCTCCGTTTGTATCGAGAGTTTCGCCCCATGTTTCTCGAAGACCTCAGCGAGTCTATCTAAGGTGTCAGCATATTTCATGAATATCTCCCGGCTCTCATTATAGTAGGGAGCTTTTCCGGGGCTTTCCTCTATGTGGAGTTGAAAAGCAACCAGAAGCCTCTTACCGATGCAATCATAGGGGCAGCTCCTCCAATCCTCGTCAACCCCGCAAATCCCATCTCCGCAGTCATCCGAGATGTTGATCGAAGCCAATAACCCGCTTTCCCGCGGGGTCCCCTCGAAGAAAGCTAAGACGTCATTGAAATATTCCTCAAATGGCATCGCGTGGCCTAAGTCATGCCAGATTATCTTCCTCTCAGTCGCTGAGGAAGCCGCTTCATAAGCCATTATGCACGACTTTGGTGGGAGAAGTGGGTCTTTCTTTCCGCAGTGGAAGTGGATCATGCCATCGTATTCCGGCAGACGATATAGCGGATCTATTTCCTTAAGCTTATTGAAGTCGCTGAGGAGTTCTTGGATCATCTCCCTTTCTTGTTCCGTCTTCGGCTCCACATTAGAGAAAACGTAGGTGAGGTTCGCTGAAGCCAGTAGAAGCGCAGCCTTCTCGATACCGCTCTCGCCCAAGGCCACTCCGGCGACTATGCTTCCAAGGCTCCTCGAGATCAGGTAAACTTCGGTTGCCCCATCCTCTCTAAGGAATTTTTCGATCAACAATATTTCCTCGGATCCCGTCTTTACGACGTCGTAGAAGTATTTCGGCTCATATCTCCCCCTCTCGCCGTGATGCGGTAGATCAAATGCGAACACGCAGTATCCATATTTCTTAAATTCATCCATGTCCCGTCTCCAAACCGATTTATCCCTGCCCATGCCATGTACGAAGATTATACATTTTCCATTCCAATTCGCCGGCTTCTCGTAGATATATGGGAAGGAAAGCCGTATTTTCTCACTTGTTTTTGGGCTAACTTTATTCTGAATAGTTGTCCCAGGTGACGTTGTAACGGTCTTTGTTTTCTCAGTAAAGGTAACAGACGTGGTGACGTGAACAGTCGAGGTCACAGTCTTCTTAGGCGGTGGGAACTTCTTCGATTTAGTGGGAAGAGAGGTCGTTGTGCCACTTTCGCCGCCCCGCATTAACGAAGGATATAGAGCGGCGAAGAGTAATCCAATTAACAAGACGGCTATGATCACCGCTAACGTTTTCTTCATAGCCTAAAATACGTGATTAAAAATCCGAGATTAATCTTACTGTTGAAAAAAGATATGGTGAAGTTGCTGTTAAGCCGCAGCTATACTCTCGTGGTTCGGGATCTCCTCGTTAGGAGGACTACGACTATCGCGATGACTATGGCCGCGGCCGCCGCTACTATGATCAATATGGTCGTCGGGATTCCGGCTGCGACCTCCTCCGTCGTCGTGGTTTCGCTGGTGATGGTCTTCGTCGGCTTAGGCTTGGGGGGCTTGGTCGTGGTCTCCGTCTTGGTAGGCGGCTTTGATAGGGTCGTCTTATAGGTTATCGTCTTCGTTATAGTCCTCGGAGGCAGGGTAACTGTCTTAACTACGGTCGTCCCTGGGATAGTCATAGTCGTGAGAATCGTGGTACCCGTTTTCTGAATCGTGGTCGTGTACGTTGTTCCTGGTATAACTGTCGTTCTCGTGGCCGTTATGGATCCGGTGATAAAGAGCGTCGGTATCGTGACGACCGTGCCCTTGAAGGTGAATCCCGGGATAGCGAGCCTAACGGTCATGGGCTCGGGGGCTTCAAAGCGGTTGATCACGGTTACCGTTATTACCTTACAATATTCCTTAATTTCGCCATATATCGGCGCGGGGACGGTCATGGTCATCGTCACGGGTCCGAGCTTCGTGACGACCGATATCGTTACAAACTCGAATCCCGTAGTCGTCCTAGTTGTCCCTCCCTCGACCCTAGTGATAGTTGTCTCATAAACGGTTTTCGGAATGGTGTAGGCTACTGTCGTTCCAGGATAGCTTGCGCCGGGAATGGTCATCACCGACTTTGGCTCTCCCTCCACAACTATGACGCATTCCTGATTAGGCCGCATCTCTATGTAAACCACCTTGTATCCTCCGTGAGCTATCTCCGTGACCGCGGTGGTTCCCGGTTTAGTTACCGTTATTACCTTAGTGGTCCCGGGAAGCGTTATCACAGTCGTCGTTGTTGTGGTTATCACCTGCTGGGCTATTCCAATAGAGAGGAATCCTAGCACGGCAAAGATCACGACAAAATGTATTAACAATCTACGTCGCGATCTTTCACTCATTTTAGGACCCTGAAAACTTGCCGTTTCGAGATTATTTAAGTCTTGAGATCTGGGGCGAAAACATGGCCAAAGGAGTCCCACAACCCAGTAATCTCCGGGTATATATCCTCTCAGCCGATCAATTCTTATTTCTACGCTTCGGAGAGTATCGATGGAAGAACCTTGAGTTCCAAGGTCGAGCGATTGAAGACAGGGGTAAAGGGAATAGACGAGCTACTAGAAGGCGGTATCCCAGAGGGATTCTTGGTCGCGGTTACCGGTGAGCCTGGATGCGGGAAAACCATTTTCTCAATACACTTCATCTATCAAGGCGTCTTAGACGGAGATCGATGCATTTACGTTACCACCGAGGAAAGCCGTGAATCTATAATCAAGCAGGCCGCGCAATTCAACATGGACTTCCAACGGGCTATTGAGGAGAAAAAACTGATCATAATAGACGCCCTAATGGGCAGGGAGGATAGGTGGAGTCTACAATCCCTAGATATGGAGGCGCTCGTCAGCAAGGTAATCGAGGCGAAGAAGGAGCTGGGATACGGCAGGGCTAGGGTCGCCATAGATAGCCTCTCCGCATTCTGGCTCGATAAACCGGCCATGGCTCGGAGATACAGCTATTATCTCAAGAAAGTCTTATCTAAGTGGAACTTCACGATCCTCGCCATAAGCCAGTACGCGATAACGACGTCGGAGAGCTTTGGATGGGGGATAGAGCATATCGCTGATGGGATAATCAGGTTCAGGAGAATTCTCAGAGGAGGGGAATTGAAGAGGTTCGTGATAATCGAGAAGATGAGACAAACAGATCACAGCCGGTATCTCCATGAAATCGACATCAAGCCCGGAGTAGGCTTAACCGTACTTAGAAAAGTAAACAGGAGAGCGGAGGATTATAGACTTCCACCTGAGGTTATGCGGAGAATATTGGAAGCCAAGCGGAGGTCAGAGGATATTCTATGAATTGGGAGCTGATACGAGAACATTATTCCAGACCCGAAGTTAGAAGAGAAATTTACGAGTATTGCCGCGGCCGCTGGGTGGCAATACATTGTGAAGTAGTCGATGATAGAGGATTGCCAATTATGATAAGATATGAGGGAAAAAGTAGGCGGCCATTGAGGATCACGTCAGAGGATGACGTCATAAAAATAATCGATAGATACGCCGAGTTTAAGCCCCGAGCCTTCTATGCCACAGCCCACATTTATTCCAATATAAATTACCCGGAAGACGTGTTTACTAGGGAAAATATACTGGCTTCTTCACCGACTTGGGACATAGATCTTAAGGACGGCAGCTGGAAGGATGTGATACAGAAGGCGTCGGAGATAATTGATCTTTTGGAGAGAGAAGGCGTCATTAACTCGGTGTTCGTTAAGTGGAGTGGTAGGGGCGCGCACGTCCACATAAACCCCCATGCTTTTAGCGAGGATATCAGGAAGAAAATCGACCCACTCGACATAGCCTATTCAATAACCCAATATATCGTGAATAGGCTGCGCCCCAGTCTGAGCGTCGCCGTGGAGAACAAGATTGACATCCAAAGGGTGTTCACCGCCCCGCTCTCATTTCATAGAACCGTCAACAGGGTGGCGGTATGCATCCCACCGGATTTAGTGAATGAATTCGACATAAGCTGGACCGATTCAAGGGACTTTAAACATTTCCCGGATTCATGGCGTAAATTCGTTCTAGGTGAGGGTGATGAATTAGCTGAAAAGGCATTCTTCGCGATTGGACCTTATATCGCGGGGAGGTCGAGGAGGCGTAAGCATAAACCGCTTGATCAGGAAATTCTTGAGGCATTTAGGAGATTTGGTGAGGAGCTTTAAAGAAGGGCCTTAATTATTAGGTAAAGGAAGTCACCGAATCCTACATATACCAAAAAGCCGGCCGTGATGAAAATGAGGAGAGGAATTCCCGGAGTCATCCAGCAGTCATCCCTCACCGCCTCCTTGAGTTCTAACCCGAACATCTCAAAATTGAACGTCCTCTTTCCATCTTTTTCCTCTTCTAATAGGAACCAAAACTTCTTTTTCCGGGCATTCTTCACACGCGTGCCCAAGAACATGGCAGCTATCTTTCTGAGAGTTCCCTCATGCTCGAAATCCTTGAAGATCTTTTCACCTCTGATGAGGGC